>JAABTF010000051.1 GCA_011389965.1 Halothiobacillus sp. | reverse complement strand
GCCAAGTCAGCGCCTCGATATTGAGGAACTCGGCTGCCTTGGCGGCGAGCTTCGGCAGCACCGGCGAAAGATAGGTCATCAGCACGGCGAAGGCGTTGATGCCATCCGTGCAGATCGATTGCACTTTGCCGCGAGTGGCCTCGTCCTTGGCCAGCACCCACGGCTTGCGCTCGTCGATGTACTGGTTGGCCCGGTCCGCGAGCGCCATGATCTCGCGCATCGCCGCCGAATACTCCCGGCGCTCGTAGCGCTCGGCGATGCCGGCGGCCGCCTGCGTCATCTCCCGGTGCAGTTCCGGGCGCTCGAGGGCGTCGGCGAGTTTGCCGTCGAAGTGCTTCTTGATGAAGCCCGCGCAGCGACTGGCGATATTGACCACCTTGCCGACGAGATCGGCGTTCACCCGGTAGCGGAAGTCCTCGAGGTTGAGATCGATGTCGTCGATGCCCGAGCCGAGTTTGGCGGCGAAGTAGTAGCGCAGCGCCTCAGGATCGAGGTGCTCGAGGTAGGTCTTGGCCTTGATGAAGGTGCCGCGCGACTTGCTCATCTTCTCGCCGTTGAGGGTGAGAAAGCCGTGGGCATGGATGGCATCGGGGGTGCGCATGCCGGCGCCCATCAGGGTGGCCGGCCAGAACAGGGTGTGGAAGTAGGCGATGTCCTTGCCGATGAAGTGCACCAATTCGGTCTCGGCGTCTTTGCCCCAGAACTCGTCGAATGACAGCCCCTCGCGGCGCGCCAGTTCAATGAACGAGCCGATGTAGCCGATCGGTGCGTCCAGCCAGACGTAGAAGAATTTTCCGGGTGCGCCGGGGATCTCGAAACCGAAGTAGGGCGCATCGCGGGAGATATCCCAGGACTGCAGCCCCGATTCGAACCACTCCTGAAGCTTTGCTTTGATCGAGGACTGGACCTCGGCGGCGTCGAGCCAGGCTTTCAGTCGGTCGCCGATCTTGGGCAGATCGAAAAAGTAGTGTTCCGAATCACGCTCGACCGGCGTGGTACCGGAGAGCACGGATCTCGGATTCTTCAATTCGGTGGGGGAATAGGTCGCCCCGCAGACTTCACAGTTATCACCGTGCTGATCGTCGGCGCCGCACTTGGGGCAGGTGCCCTTGATGAAGCGGTCCGGCAGGAACATCTGTTCGGTCTCGTCAAAGGCCTGTTTGATGGTCTTGCGACTGATCAGGCCCGCGGCGTCGAGCTTGCCGAAGATCTCCTCGGCCATCTTGCGGTTGTCCTCGGTATGCGTGCTGCCGAAGTTGTCAAAACCGATGCCAAAGCCCTGGAAGTCCGCCTCGTGGAGCTGGTGAATCTTTGCGATCAACTCTTCGGGTGTCATGCCTTCCTGCTTGGCACGCAGCATGATCGGGGTGCCATGGGTGTCATCTGCGCACACGTACCGGCAGTCGTGGCCGAAGAGCTTCTGCGCGCGCACCCAGATGTCTGTCTGAATGGTCTCGATGATGTGGCCGAGGTGCAGCGGGCCGTTGGCGTAGGGCAGGGCGGAAGTAACCAGGATCCGGCGTTTGTTTTCCATGCGGTGCATCGTCTGTGGGCCTGTGACTGAGATCTGCCGGCCTGTTGCCCTGGCCAAGCCAGGACGGGCGGAGCAAAGCTCACGCGGCCAGCGTCATTGGTGATTCGAGGCGCGGCAGTTTAGCATGCAGCCTTGCCCCGGATTCGCCGGCGTTCCACGATTCATGCGTGACGACGCAACCCATTTCTCTGCCAGGATGCCCGACTGCATGCGTATCGCAATTGTCGCTCCCGACCTCCCGGACGAGGTCATCCCCACGTTCCCCGCCCTGACCGATGCCGCGCGCGCCCGCCCGGGGCTTAAGTTGAGCGTAGTGACCGGCCCGCGGGCGGCGCCCTGGTTCGGTCGCCATCCGGCGGTGGATGAGGTGCTCGTCTTCGATCTCGACAGCTTGTCGGGTTCGTCATGGACACCCAGCGGTTGGCGCGCCCGCCGGGCGTGGAAACAGATGCTCCAGGCGCATCCGCAGTTGCGCGAGGCGCAGTTCGCGGTTGACGTTTTCGGGCGCCCGGCAACATTGGCCGCCGCCAGGCGCCTGCCGATGAAATCCGTCGGTATCGCTCGGCCCTCGAAGGGAAAAATGCCGACCCGCCAACCCTACGATTCCCAGTATCCGGTGCCGGAGGACCTGCACCGAATTCAGGCCGTGCGGGTATTGTTGGCGGCCGTGCTCGAGTACTCACTGCACGACCTGAACCCGGATTATGGTCTGAACATCGAGGCCGAGCCGGTAGTCACCGACCTGCTGCTCGACGTGCGGGGTCTGCCTTTCGACGACACCGGCCGCGAACTGATCCGTCGGCGACTCGATGAAACCGGGGTGGTGATTGACGACATCGCAGAGCATCCGGCCGAGAATCCGGCCGAATTTCAGCGGCGTCTGACGCAGAGCCGTTATGTCCTCGTCGGTAACAACCTCACGGGATGGTTCGCCGCCGCCCTAGGCATTCCGGGGGTCTGCGTCTGCGCTGACGACGAGGCGCAATACCGGGGCGTGATCTCCACCCGCCGCTCTCGCCAAAAGCTGATCAACGTGGACAAGCGGCCCATGAACCAGCCGGAAATCGTCGTCGAGTCGATCATTCAGGTCATCACCCGTGGCGAGGCCCCGATCGAGCTTCCCACGGACGATCCCGCCGAGGCAGGGGCTGGTCTCACCGCTACCGAGGAGCCGCGGGCGCAGTGAAGGGTCCGCGTGCCGCGACGTCGGATATGGGACACGGGGCCCCCTACGAGTGGCAACGTGATCTCCCGGTCGGGAATACGCTCCATCTGCCGGCCAGGGCCCAGTGCACCTTGGTTCTCCACCAGACCGACCGATCGTTGTTCGAGCGCAAGGAGATTGCCGACTGGCTGGCCGACCGCGAAACTCTGGTGGTGGGCGGCGGATCGAACCTGGTATTCGTCACTCCCGTCATCCTGCAGTCGATCCACGTGGATGCGGCTGGATGGTGGATCGATCGGGAAGACCATAAGTCGGTCGATATCGTGGTGGAAGCCGGCAAGGGGTTGGATGAACTCGTGCGGGAGACCGCCGGGCGAGGCTGGTTCGGCATGGAGGCCTTGGCCGAAATCCCCGGCAGCGTCGGGGCCGCGCCGGTACAAAACGTGGGTGCCTATGGCACCGAGATCGCCGAGCACGTCCGCTGGGTGGAGGCGTTCGATCGGGACGAGCAGGGCGTGGTGCGGTTAACTGCCCGCGAATGTGAGTTCGGCTACCGCCAGAGCCGCTTCAAGCGAGAACCCGGCCGTTGGCTCATCGTTCGCGTGAGTCTGCGGCTGGGCAAGCAACCGCCCGAGCACTGGCCGAAGACGCGCTATCCGGGTGTAGACGAGGCGCTTGCGGAGTGGTCCGAGCGCTCGGGCCAGCCACCTTCTGCCATCGGCCCCGACGCCTTTGCCGATCTGATCACCGCAATCCGGCGCCGCAAATTACCTGACTGGCGCCAGGGCCTGCCGGGGAGTGTCGGTAGCTTCTTTCAGAATCCGGTGGTATCAATCGCGAAGGCCGACCATCTTGCGAGCCGTTGGCCCGCTATGCCCCGGTTTCCGGCACCTGGTCTAGACGGGCGGGTGAAATTGTCGGCCGGCTGGCTGATCGAACAATGCGGCTGGAAGGGCTATCGGGACGACGGCGTGGGTGTGTCTCCCAACCATGCACTGGTCTTGATGCATTACGGCGGCGCCGACGGGCAGGATTTCTGGTCGCTGGCCCGCCGGATCCGGGGTTCGGTCGAACGCCGCTTCGGGATTATCCTGGAACCGGAGCCACGAATCGTCGAATAGCCGACTGTCCGAACGATCCGGCAGGTCAGTGGAAGCCTGCCAGAGAGAGCAATTCCGTGGGGGGCCGTTGAGACTGATCGATAATCCTGGTGGATCTTTCTGCTACAAGTCGCTCTGATGTCGACAGCCAATCAGGCCTGGATTGAAAAAAAACCGGATTGAGATCCGGTTTTTTTTCTTTCGGCTTGTTGCGGCCAGGGATTAGGACTGATCCTTGCCGTGCTTGCGGGCAATCTCCGCGTCAAGCAGGGCGTCGATGTCATCCAGATCGGGTTCCGTCGTTTCTTGTTCGGCCTTGTCTTCCTCCGGGATTTCCACCTCGTCGAGGTCGATGACCGAGTTTTCGTCCTCTGGCTCTTGGCGCCGGTCTTGGTTGACCTGGTCGAGGTCGATTTCCTCGCCCTCGCCTTCGATCTCTTCCTTCCCGGCCTGGGCGTCATTCTGTGCGGTTTTTTCCTGTCCGGGCTCGCCTGCTGCCTCCTCGCCGGTGGCCGGGGATGGCTGCTGCTCGACGGTGTCGGTGGCGCTTTGCTCCTCGGGTTTCTCAGCAGGTGGCGTGTCGGTTGCCAAGCTCTCGTCGGCTCGCCTCTCTTCGGCCAGTTCTCCTGAGTCGGCCTGTGGAGTGGGCTCTTCGGTGGCCGACTCCTGTTCGGTCTCGGGGCCGGTTGCGGCCGCGGGTTCGGTTTGGGCCTGGGCGATCAGGTTGTCGATGTCGGGATCGTCTTCCGATTGCGAGGTTTGTGCGGGCTCTGCGGTGGTGTTTTCGCTCGTCCTGACCTCACCGTCAGTTTGCGTTGGCGTTGCTTGTTGCTCGGGATCCTCGACCGTTTCGGTCTTAGTGCCTTCAGACGCACTTGCCACCGACTCCTCCACTTCGCGGGGCGGCGTCCCTTGCGCCGCGCTGGCGTCGTCTAAGCCTGGGTCGCCGGTTTCGGCGTCGGCACTTTCCTCTCTTTGATCTGTATCTTCAGCGAACTCCGATGGTGCCGCGATCAGGTCTTCGCTGACCAAGTCGCGCGCGCGGTGACGCGCGGTCTCGCAATCGGCACCGGCTTCCATTTCGTCGAGCATGACAATGGCTTGCAGGACGGTGGATACCCGAGGCTCCTTGTCGTAGTCGAACTTGCGCCCGTATTCGCGGACCATGATGTTGACCGTCTCGAGGGCCTCGCCCAGTTGCTTCGCCTGACGATCGCTAGTTTGGCGCAACTCGGCCACGCTTCTCTCGAGTTCGCCCATGCGGGGGTCGACCTCGTCGTCCTTCGATTCACACTGCGCGAGCGCGAGATTGAGCACCTGCTCCAGGTCAGCTTGACGGACCTGAAGCAGGCTGCGAGCGACTCCCGAGAGCTCGTAGCGCTTGGGTTCCAGCCAGGGCTCGACCAGTGCCTCGACGGCATCCAGCGAGCGCTCGGAATACTCGCCGCGCTGGGCCTCGTCGAGTTGTATTTCGGGCCAGATGCGCTGGATCTGACGCTCGACCATCTCCTCGCTGGCCCGAGCGATGGGATCGCGATCCTCAAGCAATCGCTCGGCCGCGTCGGTATGCCGGCGCTGTCCCCGCCAGACGAGGACGGCGAGAACGACGGTGAGTACGATAAATCCCGCCAACAGTTCGCTTGCGATGATGGCCCAGTCTGAGCTGAGGAAGTAATCCAGCATGTATTCCTTTCCCTAAAGTGATCTATTCCGGCGGGCCGATCAGGCGCGCGTCTGAGAAATTAGTTTTCGCCGCAACCGGCGATTGTGCGCCATCCAGCCAAAAGCGATTGCCCCCAGGATGCCGAGCCCGCCCAGGCCGATCAAAACAGCGAGCAACGGATTGCCCGATTGCTCCTCGGCTGGGGAAGAGTCGGTCGGCGGATCGCTGCTCTCCGTTGTCGATGGCACGGGCTCGGGTGGTGATGGTCGCGGCACTTCCAATTCGACCGGCAATCGCATCTGGCGACCATCGAGGGTCTCGCCGGCAATGGTTCCCACCAGCCGACAATCGTCCGGTGCGGTTTCGGGCAGCTCGATTCGATTGTTGGCCAACGGCAGGTCGGCATCCAGCTCGGCATAGTCGCCGCCGGCACATTGGATCGCGGTGTCCAGTCGTGACGAGCCGGGTTCGAGGATGGTGACGTCCTGCTCGACCAAGAGGACCGGGGCGGCTTGAGGACCACTTTCGCCGGCGGACGGCGGGATTGCGAATGACACGCCAAAGGGGCGGCTGCGGGCCAGGGCGACCTTCTTGCGGATGATCCGTTCGAAGGTCGGGCCGTCGGCCCTGCCGACCAAGGTGTAAATGCCCGCGGTTTCAGTCAGTACGAGGTGAAAGTCATAACGCCCATCACCACCCAGCACATCGGGCTCTGCGCCAATGTCGTTGAGTTTCATGGTCTGTTGAGCCTGGTCATCTGGGCCGATCACCGAGAGTTCGGCGTCGATGTCGTCGGTTAGACGCGGTTCGACGATGGGTTCGCCATGGTTGGTCAGTTGAAGCCCGCTTTCTAGGGTCTCCCCGGGGTATACCCGGCTGGGCAGGTTTGGCATGGCGAGATTCAGGTCCGTGATCACCAATGCGCGATTGTCCGGGTCTTCGGCGGCCAGGATCCGCCAGCTGCCTGCCGGCGGGTTGCTGATCGTGATCAGATCCCGTCCGGCGCTGTCGTCCCACCGCCAGTCCTTGAGAATCGCGGCCTGACGGGCATCGATCTCGCTGCCGCCCGGTAGCCGAATGCGGGTGGGCTCATCGTTTTCATCCCGGAAGACCACCAGGGTGAGTTCGCTGATGCTGTCGTCGACGCGGAAACGGTTTTCCACCAGTGGCACACCGGTACGCGGCGCCGTCGCCTCGAAAAGCGACAGGAAGACTCGCTGCAGGTCGGCATTGCTCCGAGCGCTCAGCGCCAGTCCCCCGGTGCGATCGGCGATTTGAGCGAGCATTTCCTGGTCGGCATCATCGGACAGGGCGACGGTGTGGACCTGGATGTTGTCCGCGGCTAGTGCCGGGATGACTTCCTCTTGAAGCCGGCTCGTGGCCCGCTCGTTGAACCCTTCGTGGGGGGAGATGTCTACCTTGCCATCGGAGAGCAGAATGATGTTGCGCTGGGTGTTTTCGCTCCAGCTTTCGTCAACCGCCTCGAGGGCCGCCGGTATATCGGTGAACGGTTCGTTCGATCGGATCTTGCCCGCGGCCTTTCGCATGTCGGCCTTCGTCTCCGGGGTGGCACGTGACGCCGGCAGCACCGGCGTGATGCGATTGCCGAACAGATCGACGCGTACATGGCTTTGTTCGGGCAGCAAGTCACTCAACAGACGCAGGGCGGGGGCCCGCAGATTCTCCGGGTCAGTTTTTTTCATGCTGCCCGAGACATCGATCAACACATGCAATTCGGGCTCGGAAGTCGCCGCGGCACCTAGCGGTAACCAAGCCAGGCTGGCGATCAGGCAAAGGCCTATGAGACGCGTCCCTCGAAGAGAATGGAACGCCTTTGTCGGGCAGGGTGCATCAAGTCGCGGCACAGTGCTGGTATCCTTCGCTTAAAGTGCGGTCACTAAATCGATAGTGCCGCGTCATTTCATCCGCAACAACTTAAAGTCGTCACGATAATCTATGGCTCAGTACATCTTTACCATGAATGGCGTGGGCAAGGTCGTCCCGCCGAAAAAGCACATCCTCAAGGACATCAATCTCAACTTCTATCCGGGCGCGAAAATTGGCGTGCTGGGTTACAACGGCGCCGGCAAGTCGACGCTGTTGCGCATCATGGCCGGAGTCGATCAGGAGATCATCGGTGAGGCGCGCCCGCAACCGGGCATCAACATCGGTTACCTCCGACAGGAGCCGGATCTCGACCCCAACAAGGACGTGCGCGGCAACGTCATGGATGGTGTCGGCGAGATGGCCGATTTACTTGAGCGCTTCAACGAAGTTTCCAATCAGTTTGCTGACCCGGACGCCGACTTCGAGGCATTGATGGAAGAGCAGGGCAAGCTCCAGGACCGGATCGAGGCCGGTGGCGGCTGGGACCTGGACCGCAAGCTGGAAGTTGCTGGCGACGCCCTGCGGCTGCCGCCCTGGGATGCCGACGTCACCCTGCTGTCCGGCGGCGAACGTCGTCGGGTGGCATTGTGTCGCCTGTTGTTGTCCGACCCGGACATGCTGATCCTCGATGAGCCGACCAACCACCTGGATGCCGAGTCGGTCGCCTGGCTGGAGCGCTTCCTGCAGGAGTTCTCCGGCACGGTGGTGGCGGTCACGCACGATCGCTACTTCCTCGACAACGTCGCTGGCTGGATCCTGGAGCTCGACCGCGGTCAAGGTATCCCGTTCGAGGGCAACTATTCCCAGTGGCTGGAGGCGAAAGAAAAACGTCTCAAGCAGGAAGAAAAGTCCGAATCGGCGCACCAGAAGGCCATGGCCCAGGAACTCGAGTGGGTCAAACAGAATCCCAAGGGTCGCCAGGCCAAGTCGAAGGCGCGTCTCAAGCGGTTCGAGGAGTTGCAGTCGGAGGAGTACCAGAAGCGTTCCGAGACCAACGAAATCTACATCCCGCCCGGCCCGCGTCTCGGGGACAAGGTTATCGAAGTGGAGAATCTCACCAAAGGTTTCGGTGATCGCGAGTTGTACCAGGGGCTGTCGTTCTCGATTCCCAAGGGCGGGATCGTGGGCATCATCGGCCCCAACGGTGTGGGCAAGTCGACCCTGTTCCGCATGCTGATGGATGAGGAAAAGCCTGATGGCGGCACCATCGAGATCGGTGAGAGCGTCGAGATGGCCTACGTGGCACAGTCACGCGATGACATGGAAGACAAGAAGACGGTCTGGGAGGAAATCTCCGACGGCTATGACAACATCACGGTGGGCAAATTCGAGATGCCCTCACGAGCCTATCTGGGCCGGTTCAATTTCAAGGGCCAAGACCAGCAGAAGTTCATGAAGGATCTCTCCGGTGGTGAGCGTAATCGGGTGCACCTGGCCAAGCTGCTGAAATCCGGCGGCAATGTGCTGTTGCTCGACGAACCGACCAACGACCTGGATGTCGAGACCCTGCGTGCGCTGGAAACCGCGGTGCTGGACTTTCCGGGCTCGGCGCTGGTGATCTCGCACGATCGCTGGTTCCTCGACCGGATCGCCACGCATATCCTCGCGTTCGAAGACGATGGTTCGGTGATGTTCTTTGAGGGCAATTTCCAGGAGTACGAGGCCGACCGTAAGAAACGCCTCGGTGATGCGGCCGATCAGCCCAAGCGGGTCAAGTACACGCGCCTGGCAAGCTGATGGACCCGGCCGCCTGCCACGACAGGCGGTCTGAAGCGTATTTCAAGGAGACATGAACGTGGCCAATCCGGCACTGGAACAAGCGATAATCAACAGGATCATGGACAAGGGGATATCCCTGCCCGTGCTTCCGGACGTGGCGTTGCGCGCCCGGCGGATCATTGATGACCCCAACAGCTCGGCGGGCGACCTGGTGGACGTGATTTCGCACGATCCCTCTATCGCCGCCCGCCTGATTCAGGTGGCCAATAGCCCTCTTTACCGGGGCGCCCAGCACATCGATAACCTCAACCAGATCGTCTCCCGACTGGGGATGCGCACGGTGGGACAACTGATCGTGTCGTTGTCCACCAAGCAGATATTTACGGCGGAAACGCCGATGATTAAAAAGGTCATGCAGGAGCACTGGGCGTTCGCTACCCAGGTTGCGGCCCTCTCGAGCTACATTGGCCGTCGCCAGACTCACCTGGACGCGGATCAGGCGCTTTTGGCCGGCCTGCTTCACAGTGTGGGTGGCATTCCGGTGATCGTGGTGTCGGAGGATATCCCCAAATTGCTGGAGGCCCCGGCCTTGCTCGACGAATTGGTGGCTAGCCTGCAGTCGCGCCTGGGCGGGAATATCGTCAAGGCTTGGGATTTTCCGGAAATGTTTGCCGAAGTGATCGAGAATTGCGGCGATTTGGGTTATCAGCACGACGGCGAGGCGAACTACAGTGATGTGGTGATCGCTGCCATTGCTCAGGCGCGCGGCCTTTCCCGCACGCCGGACGACCGTCCGATCATGGCGGCGGAAAAAGTCGATGTGGACCTGGAGTCGAGTTTGATCGACGACGAGCTCGATGAGGCCATCCGCGCTTTGGGTGGTTAATGAACCGGTTTTGGAACCGATATCGGTGACCCCGACCTTCACGAAGGCCGGGGTTTTTTGTGCCGGTCAACTTGTTTAAAGAGAGTGTTTTCGATGCATGTTCCGTTTGCCGTTTCCCTGTTGGCTGTGACGCTTGTGATCGCCGGTTGTGTGACGCATCCCGTCACCGGGCGCAGCCAGTTGATGATCATGCCCGAGGGGCAGGCCAATCAGATGGCCTACCGGGCCTACTCCCAGATGGCGAAGGAAAAACCGACGTTGCCGGCTTCCCATCAGGCCAGCCAGCGTATCCAGCGGATTACCCAGCGCATCGTGCGGCAGGCGGTGCGTGTTGACCCGCAGGCCGGCGGATGGCGATGGGAAAGTCGCGTGTTTCGGGACGACAGCGTCAACGCCTTCGCCATGGCGGGCGGCAAGGTGGGCATCAACACCGGCATGCTCGACAAACTCCAGCCCAGCGACGATGAGCTGGCACAGGTGATTGCCCACGAGATCGCCCACGCGTTGTCGGGGCACACGCGCGAGAAGATGTCGATGGCGATGACCCAGCAGATGGGGTTGTCGGTGGCCACGGCCTTGGGTGGCCTGGATGCTCAGACGGCAGCCATGGCCCAGCAAGTTGCCACCGTGGCCATCGATCTGCCGTTCAGTCGGCGAATGGAACTCGAGGCCGACGAGGTGGGGCTCTTGTTGGCTGCGAGGGCCGGTTACGACCCACACGCTGCGATCAGCCTGTGGCGCAAGATGCAGGCAGTCGGCGGTAGCGGCGGTCCGGAGTGGCTCAGCACCCATCCGGGCAGTGCCAATCGCATTCAGGCGCTGGAGCGCGCCATACCCGCGGTGATGCCCGAATATCGTCGGGCCACCGGTCTATAGGCCTAGGGTAACTCTGCACGAATCGAATGTCGCTCTGGCCTGGCGAGCCGTTCGTGATCAAGGCGCGTCGTTGCCGGCGTGCCGGCGGTCACGTCAAGACGGCGCAACACCGAGCACGGACGGCTCGCCAGGCCCCGCAGGGCGCGCCTTGATCCGAGCATCTGCTTCGTTGTCGTCTTTGGAAAGGGAAGCACCCTTCCGCGGCG
>JAABTF010000118.1 GCA_011389965.1 Halothiobacillus sp. | reverse complement strand
GCCGGGCGGAACGTGCCGTCGGTGAACCCGCCCGTGATCCCCGCTGCCGCGATCGCCTCGATCGCCGCCTCATGGGTCGTACCGACCGTGTCGGAGAAGCGTGGTGGGACGGTCGTGCCGAGGAGGCGGCCGGCGTCGAGTATCCCGGCGCCGTCAGCGGTGGTGCCAGGTACGTCGATGGCGGCGTCCTGCAGCGCGCTGCGGGCCTGTGCGGTGGTGGCACCTGGGTTGCCGGCCAGCCACAGCGAGAGCGCACCGGTGACGTAGGGAGCCGCGAACGAGGTTCCGGAGAAGTACTCAATCGTGTCGAAACGTCCAAGTACCGCGATGTCGGTGGTGCGGTTACCCGACTGCGTACCGCCCGGGGCGATCAGGTCGACCGCGGCCTGCTGGGAATACAGCGCGACCTGCCCGTCGACGGTGGATGCCCCTACCCCGATCACCTGAGGGTGGGCGGCGGGCCAGTTCGGGCGGTTGGGGGCGGTCGCGCCGTTGTTGCCGGTCGCGGCGATCATGATCTTCCCCGAGGCCGCGACCCGGTCGAGAGCGGCGGACTCGGCAGCCGAGCCGGGACCACCGAACGACATGTTGACCAGTCGGACGTCGGGCATGTCGATGACCGCATCGAGTCCGGCAACGATGTTCGCGGAGTTCAGGCAGCCGTCATGGCTGCTGAGGCGGATCGGCCGGATGATGGCGGCCTGGTTCACGCCCGCGACCTCCAGGGCATTGTTGCGAGTGGCGGCGATCACCCCGGCGACCGCGGTGCCATGATCGCCCATCGCAGAGCTTTGCCCGGCGGGGACCTGACGGCCGGTGGCACTGTCAAAGCCCGCGCCGACACGGCCAGCGATGTCGGCCCGGAACGGATCGACGCCCTGATCGAGCACCGCGATCTGGACGGGATTCGACGGGACATTGCGCCAACCGGCCTCGAGCTGGAGCTGATCGACCGCCCACGCGGAAGGCTCGGGGTCATCAAGCGCCTCGACGGTGCGCGGCTTGGGGTGCTCTACAGCCAGCACACCCGGCACGTCTTCCAAGTGGCCGAGCAGCTGATCGTCGACTCCTTCGACGACCAGCGCCCCGACGTTGGAAGCGACCGATGTCACGCGCAGGCCGAGGTCCGCCACAGCACGCTGGACCGAAGCCAGCTGTTCGGGTTCCACCACCAGTTGCGCCTGGGAGAAGAACACCAGCGAGCATTCCGTGGGGAACGTCGGATAGATCTGGTCGGCATTGGGCAGCATGTCGAGCAACTGGCTACCAGCGAACGTCGCGACCGCGAAGTGGTACTCGAAAGGAAACTCGGCCGCGACACCGTCGATGACGAAGTCGCCCACGGTCCGTCGTCCGTCCGTGCTCGCGCTGACCGATCCGAACCCGTTGTCGAGCAGGAGCCAGCCGTCGGGGTTCTCCAACTCGAACGTTCGATACACCTCGTAGTAGCCGTCCATGTACTGCACGATGACGTAGTCCTCGCGGAACTCAGGATCCAGAAGGTCTTGGTCCACCAGGAACATCAAGATCTCGTCGTCAGTCCTCTCAAAGCCCCGATCTGCGCAGGTGCTCCAGGCCCAGCCGACCTCGGCTCCCTGATCATCGAGTTGGAACAGACGGTCGATGTCGCCGTACGGCGCATCTCGGCATGTATCGAAGTACTCCTGCACGACGGTGGCGGCCGAGGCAGTCGACACAGCGTTCGTCGAGGCCCGGAACGGCTCATCGCGCCTCGCTACCAACTTCGCAGCAATCTCCTGCCCAGGCCAATCCTCAGCGGCCCCCGTTGCGCGCTTGGTTCCCGCGCTGCTCACCGGCGATGGCTCTGCCGCCGTCGGCGCAGCCGACAACGCCAACGCTGCGATGACCATGACCGCTACAACCCGCCCCAACATTCAAACCCCCGATGGCCGGTCGCCCGGCTTCGTTGTCATCACCCGGCCAAATCCAAAGCCGGCCTGTCGAGCCACCCTCGAACCAAGCGTTCTGCGTGGCTCTGCGCACCTGCGGAATCATCGCAGCCATCTGTGACATCGACTCCCAGCCGGCCCTGCTGAAGCCCGCTGGTTCGCCAAACACCTTCGCCTGGGTTGAATGTAGGGGGCACCGGGTGGCGATTCTGGGGCCTAAGGGGGTGTAACCATGTTCCTCTAGCTATTCGGGAAATGGGAGGTCATAGGTGTGGAGTTGGATTCGGTCGCGTTTGTGGGCGAGGTTCCGCCAGAGATCACCGGTCGCGATTAGCAGAGGTGGGCTTCATTCATTGCCCTTCCGGCGCCGTCAGGTCTCGTCGGCTGCCGACGCTTCACGTCGAGCGAAGCGATGCAAGCCAGCACCATCCACTCATCCCTGGAAGTTTCATTCTTGCCACCCCGTTACTTTCAGTCGTTCCTGACGCCACCCGGCCAGCCGGGGTGGCGGCACCCGAGCGCTTGTTCGCTCAGGTATCCAAGACCCGGTTTTTGCCTCACCTCGATGATCAGGACCGAAGCGCTTCGGCGAGCCCCTAGTCGGCATGGACCGCTATTCCGCCAGCTGGCTCAGGGAAGCTCGAATGCCCGCGCGACGATGGTCGCAAGCTGACCACGAGAGACAGATTCGCCAGACGGCAGCACTCCA
>JAABTF010000117.1 GCA_011389965.1 Halothiobacillus sp. | reverse complement strand
CTTCACCGGCTCCACAGAGGTGGGCCGCATCCTGCTGCGCCAGGCCGCCGACCAGGTAATGAAATGCTCGATGGAGCTGGGCGGCAACGCGCCCTTCATCGTCTTCGACGACGCCGATCTCGATGCCGCGGTCGAGGGCGCGATCCTGTGCAAGTTCCGCAACAACGGCCAGACCTGCGTCTGCGCCAACCGCATCTACGTGCAATCGGGCGTCTATGACGCCTTCGCCGCCAAGCTCAAGACGGCGGTGGAGAAGCTCAAGATGGGCGACGGCTTCGAGGAGGACGCCACGCTTGGCCCGCTCATCAATGCCGACGCCATCGAGAAGGTGCAGGAGCACGTGGCCGACGCCACTGCCAAGGGGGCCAAGGTGGTGATGGGCGGCGGCACACCGGTACAGGGGCCGGGCCATTTCCTGCCCCCCACGATCCTCGCCGACGTGACGCAGGAGATGCTCGTCGCCACCGACGAGACATTCGGCCCGCTCGCCCCGCTCTTCCGCTTCGAGGACGAGGACGACGTGATCGCCATGGCCAATGACACGATCTTCGGCCTCGCCTCTTATTTCTACGCCCGCGACCTGAGCCGTGTCACCAAGGTGGCCGAGGCGCTGGAATACGGGATTGTCGGGGTCAATACCGGGATCATCTCGACCGAGGTCGCGCCTTTCGGCGGGGTCAAGCAATCCGGCCTTGGCCGCGAGGGCAGCCATCACGGAATCGACGAGTTCCTGGAGATGAAATACATCTGCACAAGTGTGTAGTGAAATCGTCGCTTTGTGTTCGCCCGGTCTGGCACTAGAGTAAGGGCAAAGGTGGCGAATTTCAGGAGACGGTCATGTTCCGATCCCACGTCCTTTTTATGGCGGTGTGCCTCGTGATCGGATCGGGCTTGCCATCCGTGGGCCAGGGTGACGGGACCCGAGAGGTGGCCGGCGCGCTCACCTACCCGCAAAAGATCGCCCTGCCGCCCGACGCACGGGCGACGGTTCAGGCCACCGGGCGCTTTGGCGTCGTTCTGGGCGATGTCGAAATCACGAGCGACGGACGACAGGCCCCGCTGGACTTTGAGTTCACGATACCTGCCGGACTGTCCGGATCGGTCCGGGCGCTGATCGAGGTGCACGATGCCCCGAGATGGGTCATCAGCGACGTGCCCTTCGAGGCCGGCGAGACGACGGTGGCACTGGGCGAGTTGTTCCTCGACCCTGTGACTCCGCTGGCCTTTGCCAAGGACTTCATCTGCGGTGACATGCGGGTTTCGGTCGGGATGCTCGACGACGAGGTTACCCTGCGCGCCGAGGGCCGGGATATTCCACTGGAGCAGGTCAGGGCGGCCTCCGGTGCCCGCTATGAGGGCGTGAACGAGCCCGGGACCGGTTTCTGGAGCAAGGGCGATGTTGCCCTTGTGCGGCTCAATGGAACGGAACTGCCGGAATGCCGCGAAGTTCTTCCCCCGGCCGAAAGTCCGTATCGCGCCCGCGGTAACGAGCCGGGCTGGCACATTTCTTTTACCGCGCAGACCGCCGAGATCGTGACCGATTACGGTGCGACCACCCGTGAGGTCCCGCGCCCCGATGTTCAGGCGGTTCCCGGCGCGTATGAATTCGACATGCCCGATGCCAATGCTCACCTTCGGATCGAGGACAGTCTGTGCCGTGATAACATGACCGGCATGCCCTATCCCGATACCGCGTATCTGACGCTTGACGAGCGGCTGTTTCGCGGGTGTGGCGGCGATCCTGCTGACCTTCTGACCGGTAGCGCTTGGCGGATCACCGCCCTTGGAGACGCGGCATTGATCGAACCCGAGCGGCTGTCACTCAATTTCCTGGACGCGGGGCGCGTCGCGGGAAGCGGGGGCTGCAACCGTATCGTCGGCGGCTTTTCCCTGACCGGCGAGGGTCTGCAATTCGGCCCGATGGCCAGCACGATGATGGCTTGCCCCGATCCGCTTATGGACCAGGAGCGCAGGATGATCGACGCGCTGGAACAGGTCGTCGCATTCGACGTGGGGGCCGACGGCAGGCTCCATCTTCTGGGTGAGGATCACAAGACCGTGCTTATCGAGGCGGCGCGTCCCTGAGCGAAACAAGGCCCGGCCGGGCCGATGCCCGCCGGGCCATCTGCGCAAGGCAGGTGCCTTGGGTCAGTTCACCTTCTCGGCGTCGATCACGTCCTGATCGGTGACACTGCCCGCACTCGTGATCGAGATGCGGCGTGGCTTGAGGGCTTCCGGCACTTCACGTACCAGATCGACATGCAGCATGCCGTCCTCGTGGCTTGCCCCCGTCACTCGCACGTGGTCGGCAAGCTGGAAACGCCGCTCGAACGCACGCGTGGCAATGCCGCGGTGCAGATAGGTGCGGTCGCTCTCGTCGCTCTCGCTCTTGCGGGCCGACACCACGAGTGCCCCGTCCTTGACCTCGACGGTCAGGTCGCCTGCGGCAAAGCCCGCGACGGCGATCGAGATGCGATAAGCGTCATCCTCGATCTTCTCGATGTTGTAGGGCGGATAGGTGGGCTGGCTCATGTCACTGGCCATCACGCGATCCAGAAGATCGGCGATCTGGTCGAAGCCGACAGTGGCCCGGTAGAGCGGTGCAAGATCGAAATTTCGCATG
>JAABTF010000116.1 GCA_011389965.1 Halothiobacillus sp. | reverse complement strand
TGACGTCAAGGATTTTTCCGTTGGAGGCTACGTGGGCGGGGCCGTAGTGGCCGGCGGTGTGCTTCAAGGTGTTCTCGGCTCCATTCATTTGTGCCCCGACGCCTTTCTGGAAGTCGGCGTAGAGGGAGGGATCCATGCCGCCGAACAGCGTCGCGGTGACGGTCGCGCGGCCGAACTTGCCATACTCGACGGCATCAATCCAGGCTGGCATCCAGCGGCTCCGGATGAACACTTTGTGCGTCTCGGCCTGAAGTTGGGCGGCGTGTCGGATCGAGGCGTCGTCCAACCAGATGTCCGAAATGTGGAAGCGGGTGAAAGCGCCACTCAGCCCATCCCCCGGTGCGGGCTTCCAAGTGATCCCGAGCAGGACCGGCTGTCTACCGAGGCGTTTTTTTCCGCTGGCGGGCCATGCTTCTTCGGCGATCAGGTCCGCGATTCCGATCCGCTCGCGGCCGCGCCAGATGCGAGTGGCGGCGTCGAAGGTCAACTCTTCTTCGCTGGCCTTGCCGTCGCCGCCTGCCTTCGCCTCGCGGCTGGCGATGATCGTTCCGGCGTTGTTCTCGAGTTCCACTTCTTTAAGCTTCCAGACCATTCCTTGGTGCAGGCAGTGGCTGGGCTCGTCTTCGAGCAGCAGCACGTGGTTCTCGGCCGGTGCGGTACCGATGCCACGATAATGGCCCGCGTCTTTCGTCTTGTTGTCGACCGGCAATACCGGCACGGCGGAAATCTTCGGGGCGGGAGGGAGGAAGGCCCGGACGTGCATCACGGTGCCGATCGGGATGTCGCGGAGGTCCGCCGGTGCGCCGTGATACCGGATGACACCGTAGGGAAGCATGGCGAAGGGGTGTGGATCGTTTCGATAAAACTTGCCCGTCCCCTGCACGCGGATGCTGCCGCGGCGGTTGGCATGGTCCACGAACACAATTTCACCCCGGTAGGAGTGCGCCTTTTCCAAAGCGGGAAACTTCCCCGCTTCGGGACGGAATACTGCGGTTCCTTGTTCTTGCTTCTTCGATTTTCGTTCTTGGCTGAAGGCGGTCGCCGGAACGACGACCGAACCGACAAGCACAAGGAACAACGAACGAACCAAGCACCACGAGCCAGGAACGTAGAACCAAGAACGAAGAACTAAAAACCTTTTCATATCTCGATCACCTTATTGCTGTCGCCAAACTGGTCGATCTCGACACCCATGCGTTGGGCCATCATCAGCAGCAGGTTGCTCATATGGGCGTCCGGGTTCGCAGGGCGACTGCAGAGCCGGTAGTGTTCACCGGGTTGGTCAAGCTGGTAGCCGTCGAAGTGGCCTCGGTTGAAATCGATATGGCTGCCGTGCCGCAGGCCGAAGTCCGAGCCGCCGGCGAGCACCAGTGGCAGGTTGGCGTTGCCGTGGCTGTGACCGTAGGACATGCCGCTGCCGAACAACGACATCGTCGAGTCGAGTAACGGTTTGCCGTTGACGTCCTCGGTCTCCGCGAGCCGGGTGAGGAAGTAGCCGAACTGCTCGATGGCGAAGGTATCGTAGTTGGTGAGCTTTTCCATGTAGCCCGGATCGCCGCCGTGGTGGCTGAGCTGATGCCGCGACTCCGTGATGCCGATTTCAGGAATGGCGATGGCCTGGCCTTCGCCACCCATGCTGAAGGTCGCCACGCGTGTCACATCCGTCTGAAAGGCGAGCACCATCAGGTCATAGACCGTGCGGAAATAGTCGCCCGCCATGGTTTTGGCGATGTCGCGGTTGGTACGTTTGCGATCGGCGTCCGAGACGGCGGGCAGCGGCGTGTCGAGCCACGCATCGGCCCGCCGCGTGCGGATCTCCGCCTCACGAACCGACGTCAGGTATTGTTCCATCCGCCCTTTGTCGGCGGCGCCCATCTTCTGTTCGAGCCGGCGCACTTCGGCGAGGTTGTCATCGAGCACGCTGGCTTTCCGACGCAAGGCACGCCGCTGGGCTGCCACGCCGCCTTTCGGCTCCTCGAACAGCGACGCGAAGATCTCACTGCACCGACGCAACGGGGGCAGCCCGACGCCGTCGGCCGTCCAGGCCAGCGACTCCTGGTTGATAGCGATTTCCATCGACGCGTAACGAGTATGCTCGGCGGTGATTTCGGCCATCTTCTGGTCCACCGAAATGGTATTGCGATCCGTAGGCCCAAGCTTTCCGCCGGTCAGCCAGATCTTAATGCAGTTATGATGGTGCCCGAGACCTCCCGGATGATGCAGACCGCTGATCGGCGTGACGACATCGCGGTGCGTCGCCAAAGGCCTCAGCGACCGGGAAAACTGGTAGTCCTTGCCCGGCGTGGTGATCTGGTAGTTCAGCGAATGGACGCCGTTGGCAAGATAGATAAAGGCGCTACGCCGGGGCGAAGAGGCAGGTTCTGCCGCCCGCAGCGGGACCATGCATTCCAGCATGGGCAGCGAGACGCAAGTGCCTAGCGCACGCAGGGCATGGCGGCGGTTGATCAGCCAGGATTGGGATAGAAAGCTCATGGTTTTTTTTGTTGTTAGTGCCTATCCGAAAAGGGGTCCGACCCTTTGTAGATTTCCAGCTGACATTGCGTTAACAGGGTTTTCCGTGTCCTTGGGTGACTACCGGCTCGCTCCAAGAGAGGGTCGGCCC
>JAABTF010000115.1 GCA_011389965.1 Halothiobacillus sp. | reverse complement strand
CCGTCTCGGTCCGCTCCTCGTGCTCGGCTCGCTTGCGTTGTCGATGGCGCTCGCGGCGACCCCCGCTGAGCCGGGTGGTTCGAGCCACGCTCTCGCCGCGGCGCCTGTGTAGGGTCGGGCCGAGACGCCGTTCCCGGTGTTTCCGCCGGTCGGTTTTCTCGACCCGCCCTCCGAACCGGACGTGCGCGTCTCCGCGCATCCGGCTCTCCACAACCTCTTGCCGTTAGGCCGCCTGTTCAAGGCCGTTCGCCCATGGTGCGGGGATTCGGGCTCCCCGATAGCGGTAGCGAGTGACCTCGACCGCATGTGCTCGGAACAGCTCGATGGCGCCGTCGCGTATCTCCCAGTCGCGGAGGAAGCGATGGCGAATGGTTCCCCAGTTCAGTCCGACATGGCGTTTACGGATCCAGGTCACGACCCGCCAGAAGGCGTAGTGGTCGAGGTAACTGAACACGCGTTTGCTGACGCCGTGCCGGAAGTACGTGCACCAGCCTCGTAGCACCGGGTTGACCCGGCGCAGCAAGTCACTGAGCGTTCGATGCTTGTTTCGGCGTGTGAGCGTGCGAACCTTGTCCATCACCGAGACCAAGGCCTTCTTGGATGGGTAGGTATACACGGCTCGTTTGCCAGCTTCGCCCTTCTTGCGGCGCCGCTGAATGCGGAACCCGAGAAAGTCGAAGCCCTCGTCAATGTGGGCGACGGTGGTCTTCGCATCCGATAGGCGTAAGCCTACGGGGGCGAGAACCTTGCTCACCTCGTCTCGCATCGCTTCGGCATGCTTGCGCTGTCCGGCCACCAGCACCACGAAATCGTCTGCGTACCGGACGATTCGGTAGGTGGCGCCGCCGCGCTTGCGTAGGGCCTTGCGTTGCCAGTCCGTACCGCTCGCTTCCCATTTCGCGGTCATGTGCTCATCGAGCACGCTCAGCGCAATGTTCGCAAGCAGGGGTGAGAGAATGCCGCCCTGGGGCGTACCGGTGATCGTGTCCCTGTTGACGCCATCCTCGCTGAGGATGCCCGCTTTCAGGAACGCCTTGATGAGCTTCAGGACACGCTTGTCTGCAATGCGATCTCGCACCCGGTCCATTAGGGCCGTATGGTCGATCTCATCGAAACAGGCCGTGATGTCAGCATCCAGCGCCCACTCATACGTGCGGGAGGCAAGGTAGTGAATCTCGGCGATGGCGTCCTGAGCGCGTCGTCTTGGACGGAAGCCGTAACTGCACGGCTTGAAGTCCGCCTCGAAGACCGGCTCCAGCACCAGTTTCATGGAGGCTTGCACCACCCGATCGGCGACGGTGGGAATCCCCAGGCGACGCTGCTTGCCGCCGGGCTTGGGGATCATCCGTTCCCGGACTCGGGTGGGGGTGAACCGACGGGCCTTCACATCATCTTGCAGGCCAGCCAGGAACGCCTCAGGATTCCGGATGGAGCGGGGAGTGATCCCGTCCGCTCCGGCTGTGCGTGCCCCCTTGTTGCCCTGCACCCGGTTCCATGCGACAAGCAGGAACGCGGGGTTGTGCACGAGGTTGAACACGTCATCGAATCGGCGGCCAGAATCACTGGTCGCCCAACGGTGCAGCTTCGTCTGCATCGCGAGTGCCCGTGCTTCCGCCTCAGCAAGGCTTGGCCACGGCGCGCCGGTATTCACCAGCGACCTCCTCGGATTGCGGAGTTGCTGCGAGGTTGCTGGACCCCTTCGCCATGCGGCTGGCTTTCCCAACCTCGGACTACTACGGGTCCTCCGCCCCATCCCGATAGCATCAGCTGACGGTGCGCCTTCCCACCGATTCGTGAATCACGAATCGGGAAGGGGGCTACCGAGATGGTTCCCATGTTCACTGCAAAACCGCTTGTTGGGTTCGGTGCCCAGCTATGCCCCCGCAGCATCGCCACGCGTACGCCGCAGGCATTCCGCGTGGCCTCCAGGCCGGCGACATCAACCAGCCGAGGAGTTCTCCACCCGAAGGTGGATGCGCGCCGCTGCCCAGCCCAAATCTGCCAGGTTCGAGCTGGTGGTTCCGATTTAGAGGCTTTCAGCCGCTGGTTCCTCACGTACACCTTCCCATCTTGCTTGCCGGACCCACCCCGTCTGGCAGTCCCAGGGCGTCCCGTCGTTGTCGAGGCTGCTTCCGCCCTCTCAGCCCACCTCGGCCGGTCAGGCTGCCTCCAGCTTCAGTCAGCTCGCTGCGACGAACTGACGGCGGTGCCCTTTCATCACCGCGCGGTCTTGCAACGCTTCATGGCGCTCGATATCCGCGGACCACACCACGTTCGGACGATCGATGCTGACGTCCCTCAGCAGGTACGGGTAGATCCGATGGTCCGTCCCCGCGCCGGGCAGGCTGGTTCTCGGCTTCTCGTAGATCGCGGTGATGCCCATGATCCGCATCAGGCGCTGCACGCACTTCCTGTTCACCCGCAGCTCGCGGTCCTCGAGCTCATCCACCATCCGGCGACTGCCAAGGAACGGCCAACGCGTGTGGATCTCATCGATCGCGCGCGCGATCGCCAGCGTCGCCGTCGATACCGGCACCGGCCGGTAGTACGCCGTGGAACGACTCACGCTCAACAGGCTGCACTGACGCACGATCGACAGTTCGTGCTTCTCGTCGATCAGGGCTT
>JAABTF010000022.1 GCA_011389965.1 Halothiobacillus sp. | reverse complement strand
GATTGGGCACACTGGCCGGCCTGGACCAAGGAGATCGCGCCGGGTTGGAATGGTCTGGCTCATGACGACATCAACCAACTTTTTTCCGACATCACCGCCATCCGGCCACAGGAGACCGACAAGCAGGCATTGTTCAAGGCCAGCTATTACGTCGAACGGCACATCAACCAGACCGTGCTCGATGCGGAATTGCACGGTCGGCTCTGGCAGGAGGGGGCCGATGCGCGGCTGGTTTGGTCGGTCGACGAAACGGCCCAGCAGCTTTTGCTGGACGTGCTGCCTAACGGGGCGAGCCAGCTGCATGCCATGGAGTTTCTGATCCAGCACCTGCGTTTCGACGAGCGTCGGGCTCTCTTTGCCGGGGACTCGGAGAGTGATCTCGATGCCTTGGCCAGCCACCTCAACGCGGTGTTGGTGGCCAACGCCGGGCCGCTGGTCAAACAACGGGCCCGGGAGTTGGTCGAAGCGGGGGCTTTGGAGGAAACGCTTTATGTCGCACGCGGGGGGCTTTTCTGCATGAATGGCAATTATGCCGCCGGTGTGCTCGAGGGCGCAGTCCATTTCATGCCGGAAACCCGTGGATACATGCGGCTCGAGAATGAGGCGGACAGTCAGACTCCATGAGCTGCCCCTTTAGGAAGATGCTGAGGCATACATGCTGCGCAACCTGATGGCTCGGCTCTTCGGCCGTGGCGAGCCTGAGGAGGTGCAGATTCCGCCAGACGCGTGGCGAGAGTTGTGCCGCGACCAGCCGGAGTTCGCCGGACTCTCGACGGAGGAGTGTGAACGGGCGCGGGTGCTGGCCGGCCGCTTTCTAGCCGGCCGGCCGTTTTACGGCGGAGACCGTTTCGTGCCGGACGATGCGATGCAGATGCGCATCGCCGGATTGGCCGTCTTGCCAGTGCTCGAGCTGGGACTGGACTGGCTGGCGGACATCCGTTCGGTGATCGTTTATCCGGATGCTTTCCACGTGGACCACGAAGAGGTCGACGAGGTGGGGGTGGTTCACCACGTCAATGACCTGCGGGCCGGCGAGGCTTGGTCGCATGGCACGCTGGTGCTCTCCTGGACGGACATCGAGGCCGGTCTCGATCTCGACCACGGTCTGAGCGTGGTCATCCACGAGGTCGCCCACTTTCTCGACGGGGTCAATGGCGCGGAAAACGGTTTTCCGCCGCTGGCCCGCGGGCAGAGTCGCACCCAGTGGACGCAGGCATTCCAGGCGGGGTTCGATCGGCTCAACCGCCAGATCGACGCGGGAGAGCCGACCGGAATCGACCCTTATGCGGGCAGCCACCCGGCCGAATTCTTCGCCGTGCTCAGCGAATACTTCTTCCGGCGCCCCGAAGCCCTTCAGCACTTCGATGCCACCATCTATGGGTTGCTCGAAGAGTTCTTCCGGCAAGATCCATTGGGGCGTCGGGCAGGCCGGCAAGGAGCCTCCGAGAGGATCGCGGTGCGCGACTGACTTCGTCCGCTTTCTTGCTGGCCGGCTCCGTACTGGAAAATTCTTCGTTGCCTACTAAGCTCAGGAGACGTGCGGGACGAAGTCCGCCCGTTATCTTGAATACAAGCGCCCGCCGCATCGGCACGACGAATCGCTCAGGCCGGCGGGCGTAGCCCGATCATTCACATTACATTCTCTACGGAGGGCAGCACTTCATGTGTGCAGCAAAGGCGAAGAAGTCCAAGACACTCCAGAATCTGCAGCAGGCCCTGTCGATGGAACTGACGGCCACGCACCAGTATCTGCTCCACGCCCATGTCCTTGAAGACTGGGGGCTCGACCGGTTGGCTAACAAGATGAACGGCGAGGTGCAGGAAGAGCTGGGCCACGCCAGCTCGTTCATCGATCGCATCCTGTTTCTTGACGGCGATCCGGTGGTTAGCGAGCAGAAGGCGGCCAAGCGATCGAAGTCCTTGACGGAAATGTTCAAGGCGGACCTGGCAGACGAGCTGGCCTCGATCGAGTTCTACGGCAAGGCTGCGGTACAGGCCGACGAAGAAGGCGATGTGGGCACGCGCCGGTTATTCGAGCACATTCTGATGGACGAGGAAGGCCATGCCGACTGGCTGCAGACGCAACTCGAGTTGCTTGACCGGATGGGTGAGCAGAACTATTTCGCCGCCTACCACACCCCCAATACCGGCGAGGAGTAATTCCACGCTTGGCGACAGCCATGAAGGGCGGCAACAAGAGTGGCAATCAGGCCGGCCCCGCGGGGACCGGCCTTTTTTGATGGTGCCCGTCCGCCCGGGGGCGTCGTCTCCTGCATGTTGGCCGGAGGCGCAGCGACTAGGCGCCGGACGGTCGCGTTCCGCTAGCTGGCCGCTCGAGTCGATCGGAGAGAAATCGGATCGTCTCGTTCGCCACTCTGCGCGATAGCAGCATGCCGAAATGATTCACCGGCAGACAGCGGTGCGCAGTCAATCCGGCAGCCCGGGTTTCTGCCACGGTGACCGTGCCGTCATTGGGGCCGTCGAGTGCGCCGGGCAACAGTCGGCCCGGTCCCAGAGGGCGGGTGCCGGCGAGCATCAGGGTGTGCGGTGCATGCCAGGCGGGCGCGCCGCCCGCGAGCCCATTTTCCAGGCTGCCGGCGAGCAGCCAGCGGCCAAGGCGCCCGCCAGCCAGTGACCGGGCGGCATTGCTGCCACCCACTGGGCTGGCCATCAGGACGATGCGACCCTCCGAAGGACAAGTGTCTGGGTGTCGGTGGAACAGGTGGGAGAGAACGATGCCACCCAGGCTGTGGGCGACGAAACGGCTCGCCGGTATGCCACGGTCGTGCAGCCAGTCGGCCAGTCGATCGGCATTGGCCAATGGCGTGGCCCGGGTGGGGTAGCCGAAAATGACGGTGTCGAATCCGGCGCGTTCCAGACGGCGGGCCAGGGGCCACATTGCCCAGCGGCCCATCCACAGGCCGTGGATCAGCACCACGGGGTCGTCCCGGAACGGCCTCACGGACGAGTCGTCAAACGTGATAGCCGATCAGGTTGCCGATCAGCGCGGTCGCCCCCATGGCCGTCACGCCCCAGAACAGGACCCGGGCGGCCCCCCGAACGATGGAGGCGCCGCCGGTGCGCGCGGCCAACCCGCCGAGCAGGGCCAGGGAGGCCAAGGTGATCAACACGACGGCGATCATCATGCTGGAGTCCGGGGCCAGCAAGACGGTCAGCAGCGGCAGTCCCGCGCCAGCGGAAAATGCCGCCGCCGAGGCCCAGGCTGCCAGAAACGGCTGGGCGCGGGTGATCTCGTGGAGGCCCATCTCGTCACGGGCATGCGCGCCGAGGGCATCGTGGGCCATCAGTTGTTCGGCCGTCTCCTGGGCGGTTTCCGGCTTGAGCCCACGGTGGATGTAGATTTCCCGCAGCTCATTGAGCTCGTGGTCGAAGTTGACTTCGAGTTCACGCGCTTCCATTTCTAGATCGGCCTTTTCGGTGTCCTTCTGCGACTGGACCGAGACATATTCGCCTGCGGCCATGGACAGGGCCCCGGACACCAGCCCGGCCGTGCCGGCCAGCACGATCGCCGAGCGGGGGCTGCCGGCGGCAATGAAACCCAGCATCAGGCTCGACACCGAGACGATGCCGTCATTGGCTCCCATCACCGCGGCCCGCAGCCAGGAGTTACGGTTTATGCGGTGGTGCTCGGCGTGGATGTCGATTTTCTTTTCCATTGTTCCTCGCTTCCTCGGGAATCCCTGTGCGGCGCGACCGGATGATAATCTCGTGACTGCAGGGAGTCGCTGATCGCATCGGCTGGGCTCGTCCCGAGCGTTTCCGGCGGGGCGGCACGGGGCCGGGAGTGCCCTGCAGGTGTTTTTGCCGATTCGATCAGCGTTTCCCTGATATCCGGGATATTGCCACGCCAGCGATCACAACCCAATTCAGCCTGGTTGGAGTGCCATGCAACACCCCCTGGACGAACCTGCCATTAACCTGTGCCATCGCCTGAGGCAGTCGACCGCCGACACGATTGGAACGGCCTCGGTCGCGGCCCTCGATCGGCTGTGTCAGGCGGTGGCGGCGGCAGAGGTCTCGTCGGAGTCGGCGACGCGCTGCAATGGGCCGCGGGTGGCCGTGGCCCTGGCTGACATCCACGCCGACCTGCCCACCCTGGCTGCCGCCCTGTTGGCCGATTCGGCTTTGGCCGCGCATCGGGACGAGCTGTTAGAGCAGGCCGACCTGGCCGAGCCGACTCGCCAAGGTCTCACCGGCCTGCTGGCGGGTGTCGACCGCCTGCGGACCTGGGAGGCGCGCTTTCCCCACGGACTGGACGAATCGCAGCATGAGTACTGGCGCCGTCTGTTGTTGGCCGGTGCCCGCGACGCCCGCGCGGTGCTGATCGACCTGGTCTATCGACTCGAGGGCATGCGGGCCCTGGCCGAGGTCGAAGACGAGGATCTGCGGCGACATTATGCGGAGATGACCCAGAGGGTGCATGCACCCATCGCCCACCGCCTGGGACTGGGGCAGATCAAGTGGGAGCTCGAGGACCTGGCCTTTCGCCACCTCGAGCCCGAGACCTATGTCGGCATCGCGAAACTCCTCGATGAGCGGCGCGACAGCCGCGAGGCCTACCTGGCCTCGGTGCAGGCCCGGCTGGAGCACGCGCTCATCCAGGCCGGCATTCGTGCCGAGGTCTACGGTCGCCCCAAGCACATCTACAGCATCTGGGGAAAGATGCGCCGTAAGCATCTGGGCTTCGAGGATCTGTTCGACGTCCGTGCCCTGCGGGTGCAGGTCGATTCGGTCACCGACTGCTACGCCGCCCTGAGCGTGGTGCACGAACTGTTCAAGCCGATCCCGAGCGAGTACGACGATTACATCGCCCGGCCCAAGCCCAATGGCTATCAGTCCCTGCATACCGCGGTGCAAACCGACGAGGGCAAGGTGGTCGAAATCCAGATCCGTAGCGAGCGCATGCATGCGTTTGCCGAGTTTGGCGTCGCGGCCCACTGGCGCTACAAGGCCGGTGGTGGCGGCGAAAACCCCTTCGACATGCAGGTCGAGTCGTTGCGTCACGGGCTCTCCCGTGGAGATATCCAGCCATTGGCCGCGCCGATGGTCTACACCTTCACGCCCGGCGGTGAACTGGTGGAACTGCCCGCCGGAGCGACCGTCCTCGACTTTGCCTACCGCATCCACACGCATCTGGGGCACCGTTGCCGGGGGGCCAAGATCAACGGGCGGATCGTGCCGCTCAAGACCCGGGTGGGTCAGGGCGACCAGGTCGAGGTGCTGACCAACAGGGAGCCTGCCCCCAGCCGCGAGTGGGGGCAGGCCCATAGCGGTTTTCTCAAGTCGGCCAGCTCACGGGGAAAGGTGCGCAACTGGTTTGCCCAGTTCGACCGCGAAGATGCGCGCGAGCGGGGACGGGTCTACTGCGAGCGACTTTACCGCCGGTTTGGCATGGACGGCACGACACGGCGTCGTCTGCTGCTGGCGGTGGGTGTCAACAGTGAGGAACAACTATTCCTGGCCGTCGGCAACCATCGGATAGCGCCCGAGACACTGCTGGCCACGGCCCGCGGTCAGCTGGGGCCCGGGGCCGACACGGCCAGCCGGCCCTCGCGGCGAGAGCGGCCCGACGAGGCGGTGCTCCCCGAGCCACCCGGGGGGCGCAGTCTCGTCATCGAGAACCAGTCGATCGAGGGGCTCAAGGTGACTCCGGCCAAGTGTTGCAGCCCGCGACCGGGCGAACGAGTGATGGCCTTCCTCAGCCGCTCGCAGGGCTACAAGTTGCATCGGCCTGAATGCCGCAATCTTGCCCATTTGGCACATGAGCACCCCGAACGGGTGCTGCCGGTCGATTGGCCGGAGGGCGACGGGCGGCACTGATGGCAAGATCCTTCCGGTCGCTCTCTCTAGGGAAACTCTGCACGATTCGATGGCATCTCTGGCTTGCGGGTTTTTTCGCAATCAAGGCGCCGGAGCGAAGATGGGCTCGTTGCCCGTCGAGGGACGGCAACGCCGAGTGCGGACAAACCCGCGAGCCCCGTTCGGGCGGGCCTCCAAGGATCCATCTGCGGCGTTGCAGCCCTTGTAAAGGTCGACGGCCCTTCACGGCGGACTGCGCCTTGCATCTGGGCCCTTGGAGGTCCCGCAGAGACGGCATCGAATCGTGCAGAGTTTCCCTAGTTGGGTCTTGTGTCGTCACTTCACCCGCCCGGGGCATGAAAGCCGGGCGCCATGCCGTGTCGCTTGACAGAAAAGCGTCATGATTGGTGCTTAAAGTTGAGCGCATGAAAAAATTGAATGGTTCTGAACCACGGCATCTCGCCGATATCACCATGTTCTGGGGGCCGGCTTCGGGTGGTGTGCGCCGGTACCTGGAGGCCAAGCGCAGCCACCTTGCTACCCGCGCCGGTTGCCGGCACAGCCTGCTCGTCCCCGGCCCCAGCCCGGCGTGGTCGGTCGAGGAGAACCAGTTGCTCTGCCAGATGCCCGCCTGGCGCCTGCCGGCAGGTGACGGGTATCGCTTCCCGCTGCGTGCCGGACCATGGCGCGAGGCATTGGTCCAGTTGGCACCCGACGTGATCGAGGCCGGCGACCCCTACGTCACCGCCCAAGCGGCTCTGGCGGCCGGGCGCCAGCTGGGCGTGCCCGTGGTCGGCTTCTTTCACTCGGACCTCTCACGCCTGCTCGCGCTGCGTTGCGGTAATTGGGTGCGGCCGCTTTCGGGGCGCTATCTGGGTCAGTTGTATCGTCGCTTCGACTGGATGTTTGCCCCCAGCGAGGTAATGGCCGGTCAGCTGGCCGACCTTGGCGTGCCCAAAGTCAGCGTTCAGCGTCTCGGGGTGGATACCGCGGTCTTTCGCCCCTCGGCCGCCCGGCCCGGCCTGCGCAAGACCCTGCGTGTTCCGCGGGATGCGCGGCTGCTGGTGTTCGCCGGGCGCAACACGCGCGAGAAGCATGTCGATCAATTGGTCGCGGCCCTCGATCGACTCGACGAGCGGTATTACCTGCTGCTGGTCGGTGCGGGCATGCCCGTCGGCAGTCACCCGCGCCTGCGCGTGATCGATTACGTCGCCGACGAGCACACGCTGGCCGGCTACCTGGCCGCGGCGGATGCCCTGCTGCACGCCGGCGATGCCGAGACCTTCGGGCTGGTGATCCTCGAGGCGATGGCCTGCGGTCTACCGGTGGTCGGCGTGGATGCCGGGGCCACGCCCGAGCTGGTCGACGAGGCGGTGGGTGAACTGGTACCAAGGGCCCGCGCTGCCGACCTGGCTCGAGGTGTGGGGCGACTGTTCGAGAGTGACTGGCTGGCTGCCGGCGCCGCCGCCCGCCGACGGGCCGTGCGGCACTACGGTTGGGGGCCGCAGATTGATTGGCAATTGATGAGAATGGGTCAGCTGTGCCGCGAGGGTCGGGTCAGTGACGACAGCGGCGTCAAGGCATCGTGGCCACAAAAGAGATCGGTTTCCGCTTGATCGGGCATCCTGCGGTGCAATCGGGGAATACTGGGCCGCACCCCGTGCCTTTCCGCGGTCAGGCGTCGAGCCAGCTCACAACCTGGGAGTGCG
This sequence comes from Halothiobacillus sp., assembly GCA_011389965.1. GTDB lineage: Bacteria > Pseudomonadota > Gammaproteobacteria > Halothiobacillales > Halothiobacillaceae > Guyparkeria. The sequence continues at coordinate 29,516 of JAABTF010000022.1, read as the reverse complement.
ACGGGATGGACCCGCTGTGCACGACAGTGCCGTCCACCACCACCCCCGGGGTGGACATCACGCCCATGGCGAGGATCTCGGCGATGTCCTCAACCTTCTGGATGTCGACTTCGACCCCCTGTTCCTGGGCCGTGCGGGCAAACAGGTCATAGGTGCGCTGGCAGTTGGCGCAGCCACTGCCCAGTATCTGGATGGTTTTCATGGTCTCGCTCCTTCAGCAACAGGATGTCTTGCTCTCGGCAGGGCCGCAGCAGCTTTTGTCGGTCGTGTTGCAATAGCTGCTCGAGTCGGCCGACGCCCGCGACAGGCAACTTTCCAGCGGCTCGCCGGCCAGCACCGCATCGATCATCTCCGATGCCCGTTCCCAGGATTCAGCGGCGACGCTCCGCGCGGTGATCACGACCTCGCGGATCTGGTGGTCCGGAATGCCGCGGTCGTGCAGTCGTTCGATCATTTCGGCCGTCTTCGACGGACAGCGGGAAGCGATGGCCGCGCTCAGCGCCGCGATATCCAGGATGGCCGGGTTGAGGCCTTTCTCTTCGCTCATCGTTTGTTCCTCAGGTAACAAGGTTGAAGGTCCAGCCGACCAGGATGAAGGCGACGGCCAGCACGGCGGCGAACAGCGCCAGGGCGGGCCAGCGGATCACCTTGCGCAGGATCAGGATCTCGGGCAGGGAAAGGGCGGCGACGCTCATCATGAACGCCAGCGTGGTGCCCACGGCCGCGCCCTTGCCCAGCATTGCCTCGGCGACCGGGATGATGCCGGTGGCGTTGGCGTACAGCGGGATGCCCAGCAGCACCGCGCCCGGCACGGCCAGCCAGTTGCCTTGCGCGCCCAGGTAGGTGGTGACCCAGTCGCCCGGGACGAAGCCATGGAAGGCCGCGCCCACGGCAATGCCGATCACCACCCACTTCCAGATCCGGCGGACGATCTCTTTGACCTCGGCTATGGCGAAGCGGTGCCGTCCTTTCCAGCTCTTATCGACGGGCGGTGGCTGGGCCTCGCCCATCTGGATCTTCCAGACATAGTCCTCGACCCAGCGCTCGGCGCGGAACCACTCCATGGCCATCCCGCCGACCCAAGCGACCACCACGCCGGCGGCCACGTACAGAAATGCCAGCTCCCAGCCGAGAATGCCGATCAGGAGCACCACGGCGATCTCGTTGATCATGGGGCTGGCGATCAGGAACGAGAAGGTCACGCCCAGCGGGATGCCCGCCTCGACGAAGCCGATGAACAGCGGCACCGACGAGCAGGAGCAGAACGGCGTGACGGCCCCCAGCGTGATCGCAAGTGTGCGGGCCAGCCAGGGCGGCTTGCCACGGACGTAGGCACGTACCCGCTCCGGGCTCATCAGCGCCCGCAGTAGGCCCATGGCATAGATGACGACCACCAGCAGGAAGAAGATCTTCGTCGTGTCCATGACGAAGAAATGCAGCGCGTCGGCGAAGCGATCTCCCTCGGTCAGATCAAGGGCGCCATAGACCAGGTTGTCGGCGAGCCAGGTGAACACGGCTTACTGCATCGCCGCCGCTTCGATCTGGGTGTAGGCCCGGCTGATGTTGGTGCGGTGCCAGTTGTCGAAGTGCTCGAGGTGCTTGAACTGCGATGCGTCGGTCAGACGTTCCACCGTGGCCTGCAGCCCCTCGAAGTTGTCCACGGCCGTGCGGATCTCGGTCACCAGGAAGTCGAGGTAGTTGCCGGTCTCGGCGCGCGCCTGTGTCATGTCGGTCACCTGGCCGTGGCCCGGGATCACGTGCACGGCCTCCAGCCTTTCCATCTCGTGAAAGGCTCGTCGCCAGGAGAGCACGTCCGACCAGGGGTGAATGCCCAGCATGCGGTCGACATAGACCATGTCGCCGGTGAAGACGGTCTTCGTCCCCGGCAGCCAGACGACGATGTCGCCCGGGAAATGCGCGTCGCCGAACCAGATCAGCTCGAAGGTCGTGCCGCCGATCTCCAGCCGCTTGCGATCGGTATCGATGGGATCGACCGCCTGCATTGGCTCGGTGCCGGCAAAGCGTTCGCCTAACACTTCTTCGAGTCGGGCGACGTGCTGGTCGGCGAAGCGCTTCTGCGTCTCCACCGTGCGTTTCAGCGCGACGATCTCGGCGCCTTGCTCGGCGAACCATCCGTTGCCCAGCCAGCGGTGGTCCTGGCTGCCGGTGTTGATCACGTGCGTGATCGGCTTGTCGGTCACCGCGTCGATGGCTGCGTCGATCTGCTTTGCCCCCAAGCGTGAGGCACCCGAGTCGATCAGAACCACGCCCGCATCGGTGACCACGAAACCGAGGTTGTTGTTCAGGGCATCGTTCTCGACGGTGCGGCCGGTGATCGGCCCGACGATGGCGTAAACGTTGTCGACCACCGGCGTGGCTCTGGGCTCATAGGCCTGTGCGATGCCGGCAAGGCCCAGACCGAACAGGGCCAGCAGGGGAACAAGGGCTTTCTTCATGGGAGGTCTCCTAGAGGGAAGGGGTGGACCGAAAGGAAAGCGGTCAGGACGAGCAGGCGACGCCGGGGCGGTCGGCCATGCCGGCAAGACGCCGACGGTCTTCAGTGAATGCCGGGTCGTCCTGCATGCCGGCCAGGGCCTGATCGATGATCGTGCGCGCCCAGCCGGGCAGGTCGGGCGACAGGCGGTAGTCCATCCACTGGGCACGTCGCTCGCCCTCGATCACCCCGGCTTGGCGCAGGTTGGCTAGGTGGCGGGAAACGCGGGGTTGGTCTTCGTCGACGGCGTGTTGCAGTTCACAGACGCACAGGGTGCCGTGCTCCGCCATCAGCAGGGCCAGGCGCAGGCGCGTCGGGTGCGAGAGCGCAGGAAAGAGATCGGTCGGCGACATGGCATATTCCATCTTTGTCATATGCAGTTAACAGAACATGTCATATAGTGCATATGAGTAACCAAACACGTCAAGCCGTTTGTCAGGAGTGCCTCATGAATCAGCCTCGCCGTATTCTGTTCGTCTGCATCCATAACAGCGGCCGTAGCCAGATGGCCGAGGCCTTTCTCAACGAACTGGGCGGTCCCGAGTTCGTCGCCGAAAGTGCCGGTGTCGAGCCCCGGCCGATCAACCCCGACGTGGCCCGAGTCATGCAGGAGGTCGGGCATGACCTGTCTGGAGCCCAGTCGGACGATATCGTCGACTTTTTTCGCGAAGGACGGCTGTACGAGCAGGTGATCTATGTCTGTGAGCGTGGGGCCGAAAAGGATTGCCCGGTTTTCCCGGGCGTGCGCAAGACGCTGCACTGGCCGTACCCGGACCCGGCGGAACTGAGCGGGGACGAGGCGGCACGGCTCGATTCCCTGCGGGAGATTCGCGACCGAATCCGTGAACGCGTCGAGGAGTGGCTGGCCGCCAACGCTCGTGAGTAACTGAGATCAGTTACTGCGGGCGTCCGCGAAGGCCTTACAGGCGCCGATCAGGCCGCCGAGTGCGCCAATGGCGCCGCCGGCAAGAAAGCCGCCGCGCGTTTGCGGGATTGATTCTTCATCGCTTGCGTTGCCTTCCGGTTTCAAGGTGGGCCCGACAGCCTCGCGGACGCCGGGTGGCTTTCGGGGTCGGTTCGACGCGCCATCCTGTCGCGGCCGAACCTCGGAGTGACATCCATGTCGCTCCGCCCCCGGCCACCCGTCGCCCGCGAGGCAGAACGCACAGGGAGCACCCCTTCGTTTTGTCGTTTACCCGCACCGGTCGCTGAATCCTTCGGGTTCGGTTTGCTGTTGGCGGCTACCTCAGTAGCGCCGCACTCTTGACCAGCGCGGTCACGGCCTGGCCGGCATCCAGTCCCATGTCGGCCACGGCGCGGTCGGTGACTTCGCTGACCAGCCGCTGGCCGTCGTTCAGGGTGAGGAACACAGCCCGGCGGCCCGGGGCGGTGGTGTCGATCCGTTCGATCCGTGCCGGCAGCTGGTTCTGCATGGAGATGTTGTCAACCCGCTCCCGTGCCAGAGCCACGTCGTCGGCACGCACGCGCAGTCGGCGCGGCCCGTGATCGATCGTCGATCCGCCCGCGCCCAGTTGGAAGGTCACCGGCTGGCCGGTATCCGTCTGCGGCGTGGTGACGAAGCGCAGCCGGTGCGGGTCACCGTCGACCTGTTCCACGTGGCCATCGAGCGAGGCGACCGGGCCTTCCTCGGTGAACAGCGGCGAGTCGACCCGGCCGAGCGCCTCCTTGAGTGACTCGATCCGCTCGACCGCGCCGTCGGCCATGAACACCACCCGGTCGGCGAGCCGTTCGACCTCCGCCGGGGCATGGGTGATCATCACCGTGGGGATGCCGAAGTCGCGGATCACGGTCTCGAACAGGTCGAGCAGTTCGGCCTTGGCGCGCCAGTCGAGCGCGGCCAGCGGCTCGTCCATCATCAGCACGCGGGGTTTTCCGATCAGCGCCCGGGCGATGGCGATCCGCTGGCGTTCGCCGCCGGACAGGTTGCCCACCGCCCGGTCGAGCAGCGGGCCGATGCCGGTGCTCTCGATGATTTGGTCGCGGTCGATGGCCGCGCCGCGGTCCTGTGGGGCGCGCTGCGCGGCAAAGTCGAGGTTGCCGCGCACCGTGCGGTGGGCGAGCAGGGCGGCGTGCTGGAAGACCATGCCGATGTCGCGCTGCTCGGCCGGCAGGCCGCGCCGCCCGTCCTGCCAGACCTCGTCATGGAAGCGCAGGTTGCCGCGGGTGTGCCGATCCAGCCCGGCCATGGCGCGCAGCAGGGTGCTCTTGCCCGAGCCAGAGCGACCGAACAGTGCGGTAACACCGCTCGAGTCAAAGCGGAATTCGCCGGAGGCCATGCGGAAGTCGCCGACGGTCAGTGTCAGGTTGCCTTCGAACATTGGATTATCCGAGTCGTGCCGAGAAGCGGCGGTTGATCAGGTACACGCCCATCAGTACCGCGAATGAGAAGATCACCATCACCGCGGAGAGCAGGTGGGCCTGGGCGTACTCGAACGACTCGACGTGGTCGAAGATCGCGATCGAGACCATGCGGGTCTGCCCCTCGATATTGCCGCCGACCATCAAGACCACGCCGAACTCGCCCACGGTGTGGGCGAAGGTGAGCACCGAGCCCACCAGTAGCCCCTGGCGCGACAGCGGCAGGATCACCGTGAAGAACCGGTCGAGAAAGCGCGCCCGCATCAGGCGGGCGGCGTCCAGCACCTCCTCGGAGAGGCCCTGAAAGGCCGACATCATCGGCTGGACCATGAACGGCAGCGAGAACAGCACCGAGCCGATCACCAGTCCGGCGAAGTTGAAGGTCAGCTGGCCATCGAAGCCGAACATTCCCAGGAACTCCGTCAGTGCGCCATTGGGGTTCATGGCGATGATCAGGTAGAAGCCCAGCACCGTCGGCGGCAGCACCAGCGGCAGGGAGACCAGCGCCTCGAAGACCACGCGCCAGCGCGAACGCATGCGGGAAAGCCCCCAGGCGATGGGCACGCCGATGAGCAGCAGCAGGATGGTGGTCACCGCCGCCACCTGCAGCGTCAGCCAGATGGGGTGGGTATCGAGCGGGATGCCGAACAGCGTCATGACGGGTCCTCAGGGTGTCTCGTAGCCGTACTTCGCAATGATCGCCGCACCCTGGTCGCTGCGGACGAAGGCTAGAAAGTCGTCGACCACCTCGGGGTGTTCGCTGCGGGTCAGCGCGGCGGCACCCTGCTCGATGGGGTCGTAGTCTTCGGCGGGCGGCATCCACACGTGGCCCTTGTGCTTGACCGGGCTCTGCGGGTCACGCAGTTGCGACAGGGCGACGAAACCCAGTTGGGCGTTGCCGGTGGTGACGAACTGGAAGGTCTGCGTGATGCTCTCGCCGGTGGCGATCTTACCGTCTTGACGATAGCTCTCGTAGAGATCGCGCTGTTCCAGCACCTGTTGAGCGGCCCGCCCGTAGGGTGCGGCCTTCGGATTGGCCGCGGCCAGATAGCGGAATTCGCCCTCGGCCAGGATCTCTTCGGCGCGCTCGTCGACGGGCAGGCTAAGGCTGAACAGGGCAAGCTGACCCTGGGCGTAGACGAAGAAATCCCGCGCATCACCGGCCTCGACCAAGAGCTTCGGGCGGCCCGTGTCGGCAGAGAAGTAAGCATCGAACGGTGCACCGTTCTGGATCTGCGCGAGCAGCTTGCCGGACGGGCCGAAGGAGAAGCGCACATCGTGGCCGGATGTTTCCTCCCAGGCCGCGCCGATCTCCTCGGCCGCCTTGGTGAAGTTCGCGGCGATGGCAACGGTGATGGTCTCGGCCTGTGCGAGCGTGGATGCCAGTAGGCTGCCGCCGAGCAGGGCGGTGGCCAGGGACGTCTGCAGGGTTTTCTTGAGCATGGTTGCCTCCATGGTTGCTGCTCTCGATGTGTTGTCTGGTATATCTTGCCGAGCGCAAAAAAACCTCGGTGCGGTCAGTCGTCCATGCCCAGGATCACGTGACTGGCCTTGATCTGCGCGCAGCTCTTGCCGCCCGCGCGCAAGCCCAGGGTCGCGACGCTCTCGTTGGTCACCACGGCGGTCAAGCGGGCGCCGCCGGGCAGGGCGACCACCACCTCGCTGTTGACCGCGCCGGTCTCGATCCGCTCGACCGTGCCGCAGAGGTGGTTGCGCGCCGAGGTGCGCGAGGCGGCATCGGCCAGGATGACGAAGCTCGACTTGACCAGGGCGTAGACGTGGGCGCCTTCGGCCAGCCGCATGGAGTCGACGCTGTGGCTGGTGATGACGGCCACCAGATCGTCGCCGCCGTTCAATGCGATCACGACCTCGCTGTTGACCGGCCCCCGGGTGATCGATTTCACCTTGCCGGCGAGATGGTTTCTGGCGCTCGTCTTCATGTTGAGCCTTCTGATCAGGTCTAGTTGATCGGTGATCCGCTCGCGTTCGAACAGGGCGAGCATCTCGCGCTGCAGGCCGTCGAGTCGGCGCCAGGCGGCCAGCAGTTGCCGGCCTTCCTCGGTCAGTTCGGCACCGCCACCGCGACTACCGCCGTGGCGGGTGGCCACCAGTGGGCGATCGGCGAGATTGTTGATCGCGTCGATCGCATCCCAGGCGGCCTTGTATGTCATGCCGATCGCCCGGGCCGCGCCGCTGATCGAGCCGGTCTGCTCGAGGGCCGACAGCAGCCGCAGGCGGCGGTCGGAGATCTCACCCTCGCCCAACTTCAGGCCCAGCGAGCCGGTGAACGAGGCGTTATGTTTTTCACTATATATCGCCATGTCGGGGCATTTCAACGATGGGTCAGGAAGGAGAGATGTTACGCATTTTGCCGCCGTTTTCCCCGGCGGCTTGCCTCGTCTATCGCTCGTAATCCTTGATCTGCTGGAAGGCCTCCAGCGCCCGTTCGCGCGAGGCCTTGAGGTCGACGATCGGCTGGGGGTAGCTCTCGCCGAGCGTCACGCCAGCACGATCAAGGACGGCAGGACTCGCCTCCCAGGGGGCGTAGAGCGCCTTGTCCGGCAGGTCGGCCAGTTCCGGTACCCAGCGCCGGATGAAGGCCCCCTCGGGGTCGAACTTCCCGCCCTGCAGCACCGGGTTGAAGATACGGAAATAGGGCGCGGCGTCCGCGCCGGTGCCCGCGACCCACTGCCAGCCGGCGGTATTGCTGGGCAGGTCGGCGTCGACCAGCGTGTCCATGAACCAGTCCGCACCGATGCGCCAGTCGACCAGGCAGTTCTTGGTCAGGAAAGAGGCGACGATCATCCGCGCGCGGTTGTGCATCCAGCCGGTGGCCCAGAGCGCCCGCATCGCCGCATCGACCACGGGAATGCCGGTCTGGCCAAGTTGCCAGGCGGCGATGTGGTCGGGATCATTGCGCCAGGGCAGGTGATCGAAGCGGGCGTCGAGGTTCTCGGCTTGCGTCTGCGGGAAGTGATAGATGAGATTGGCGCCGAACTCGCGCCACCCGATCTCGCGCAGGAAGGCCTCGGGACCCTTTTCCTCCAGGGCGTTGGGATAGGCGCTGCGTACCCTCGCGACGACCTGGCGCGGGGATATCTCGCCGAAATGCAGATGCGGGGACAATCGCGAGGTGCCGTCGAGATCGAGTCGATTGCGTGTCTCGTGGTAGTCGGAGACCTCGTCGATGAACGACTCGAATCGGTCCCAGGCACCCTCCTCCCCGGGCGTCCACCAGTCGGCAAATCCGTCCGCCCAGTCCAGACGCGGCAGCAATCCGAGCGAGTCGATGGTCTCACTGTCGATCTTCGCCGGAACGGGGTTGAGGCTCTCGGGTTCGGGCAGGATCGGCTGGTCGATGCCCTCGGCGAGCAGCGCCTTCCAGTAGGGCGTGAACACCTTGTAGGGGGCACCCTGCTTGTTGAGTACGTGCCAAGGTTCGTGCAGGTAGTTGCCATTGAACGATGCCGCGTCCAGGCCCTCGTCGCGTAGCGATTGCTTCACCGCCCGGTCGGTGGCGATGCCGGCGGGCTCCAGACGACGATTCCAGTGTACGGCCGCGGCACCTGAGTCGGTGGCGAGCCGGATCAACACTTCGGCCGGCTCGCCACGGCGTACGATCAGCCGGCTGCCCCTGGTGCGCAGATCACGATCGAGGGCCGTGAGGCTGTGATGCAGGCACCAGCGACTGGCGCCCCCCTGATGAATGCCGTCGCGGTCAGGTTCAGCATCGCCCTCGGGCGGCAGGATGTATACCGGTATGATGTTCCCGTTTGCGACGGCCCGATCGAGGGCCGGGTTGTCTGCCAGGCGAAGGTCCTGACGAAACCAGACGATGGTGGGGGCGTTTGACATGGAAGGTTCCGGGTATCCGTGGACGGGAGAGGGAAATCGTCGGTGAGTATGGCAAAGGAAAGATGGTTTTTTGTCGCGGGTTGGCCGGCCGGGCTCCTGCCGGGTGCGCTGTTGGCCGTTTTGCTGCCGTTTGTGGCCCACGCGGGCCAGGCGGGAGACGTTGAGCAATCGGCCGAGGCCCGGCCGGTGGTGCTGGTCGCGCCCCTGCGTGCCGAGGTCGAGGCCCGCCCAGTGCTGGTGGGCGCGGTGGTCGCGGAGACCACCAGCGCGCTGGGCTTTCAGGTGGCGGGGCGGATCAGCGAACGGCTGGTCCGGCGCGGCGAGCGCGTCGAGCCCGGCGCACCGGTCGCGCGACTCGATCGGCGCGATCTGCGCGCCCGGCTCGAGTCGGCCGAGTCGGAACTGACCCAGGCCCGGGCCGAGGCACGCTTGGCCGAGCAGGAACTCGAGCGGCTGCGCAAGCTGTTCGCCCAGAAGGTCGTCGGTCGCCAGGCGCTCGACGAGGCGATTTCGCGCCAACAGGCCACGGCCGCGCGAGTCGCGAACAGCGGCGCGCGCCTCGCCGAGGCCCGCCATGCCCTCGAATACGGCGAACTGGTCGCGCCTTTCGCCGGCGTGCTCGTCGGGGTCGAGGCCGATGTGGGCGACGTGGTCGCTGCGGGCCAGCCGGTGTTGCGGTTGGCCGCAGATGCCGGGCGGTTGGTCGAAGTAGCCGTGCCGGAGCGCCGATTGTCGACCCTGTCGGAAGTGGCCACGGCCGAACTGGTCGGTGACGGGCAAACGCTGGAGGCCGAACTCGATTCGGTCAGCGGCGCCGCCGACCCGGCCAGCCGCACCTATGCCGCACGTTTCCGGTTGAACGGGACGGCGGCCAAAGGGAAGCCCTGGTCGCTGGGGCAGACGGCCACCCTGCGTTTTGCCGGCGGCGAACGGGGCCTGCGCGTGCCGGCAGGTGCCGTCTTCGCCCGCTACGGGCAGTCGCGGGTGTTCCGCCTGCAGGACGACGCGGTGCGGGCGGTCGCGGTGACGGTGCGCTCGATGGCGGGCGACTACGCAGTGATCGAGGGCGATCTGCCCGTGGGTGCGCTGGTGGTGGCCGCGGGTGTGAATCGGCTGCATGACGGGCAGCACGTACGCCCGCGCCGTGCCGCCGAGTTGGCCGGCGGTGCCGGGGAGCCGCGGCCTTGAGCCAGCCCGCCGAATCCTCGCGCTTTAACCTCTCCGCACTGGCGGTCCGCGAGCGCTCGATCACGCTGTACCTGATCCTGCTGGTGGCTGCCGCCGGTCTGTACGCCTTCATCTCGTTGGGCCGCGCCGAAGATCCGGCCTTCACCTTGAAAGTCATGCTGGCCGAAGCCCACTGGGAGGGCGCGACCGCCCGCGAGATGCAGGAGCAAGTGGGCGAGCCGCTCGAACGGGCACTCGACAATGTCCCCTACTTCGATTTCGTCGAGACCATCAGTCGGCCAGGCTCGATCTACCTGCGGATCAACTTCGAGGAGTTCACGCCGCCCGAGCAGGTCAACGACGTCTTCTACCAGGTTCGCAAGCACCTCTCCGATGCCGAACCCCAGTTGCCGCCGGGGGTGGTCGGCCCGCTGTTCAACGATGATTTCTCCGACGTCTACTTCACGCTCTACGCCCTGACCGCCCCCGGGGTCTCGCAGCGCCTGCAGGTCCGGGCTGCCGAAACCCTGCGACGCGAGGTGTTGCGCGTGGAGGGCGTGGACAAGGCGCATCTGATCGGCGAGCAGGCTGACCGGGTCGAGATCCGGCTCGATCCGGCGCGCATTCAGTCGCTGGGCCTGTCGCTGGATGCGGTGGCCGCCGCGCTTGCCGGACAGAATCGCATGACCGCGCGTGGGCGGATCGAGACCGACGGCCCGCGCCTGTATGTGCGCGTCGGCCCGGGGCTGGATGGCGGTGGCCTCGAGGCGATCGAGCGCATCGGCGCCACCCCGCTGGTGATCGGCGAGCAAGTGCTGCGCGTCTCGGACGTCGCCGAGGTCTCGCGGCGGCTGGCCGATCCGCCCGCCTTCATCGTCGAGAACAACGGCGAGCGTGCCCTGATGGTGGGCGTAATCATGGCCGACAACGTCAACGGCCTGAAGCTCGGCGAACGACTGGCCGCCTTCGAGGAACGCATCCAGGCGGGGTTGCCCGCCGGCGTGCAGTTGGAGAAGGTCACCAACCAGGCCGATGCGATCCGGCTGGCGGTCGACACCTTTCAGATCAAGTTCCTGCTCGCGCTGGGCGTGGTGATGCTGGTGGGCTTTCTCGCCCTGGGACTGCGCGCCGGGCTGGTGGTCGCGCTGGCCGTGCCGCTGACGCTCGCCATGACCTTCGTCGTCATGCAGGTCACCGGCAAGAACCTCGACCGGATTACGCTGGGGGCGCTGATCCTGTCGCTAGGCCTGCTGGTGGATGACGCCATCATCGCCATCGAGATGATGCTGGTGAAGCTCGAGGAGGGCGCCGACCGCATCAGTGCGGCGGCGCATGCCTGGACGGTGACCGCCATGCCCATGCTGGTGGGCACCCTGGTGACCGTGGTGGGCTTCGTGCCGATCGGCTTTGCCCAGTCGAACGTGGGCGAGTACGCCGGCAACATCTTCTGGATCCTGGGCATCTCCCTGATCGCCTCCTGGTTCGTCGCCGTGGTGTTCACCCCCTACCTGGGGGTGAAGCTGTTGCCGAAGGTCAAGCCGTCGCCCGGCGAGATGTACGCCGGGCGTGTCTACCGCGGGTTGCGGTGGCTGGTCAGCGGTTGTGTGCACCACCGCTGGTGGGTGCTCGGGGGCACGTTGATCCTGTTCGTCGCCTCGGCCGTGCTGATGGGGCAGGGCGTGGCCAAGCAGTTCTTCCCCAGCTCGGATCGCCCGGAATTGCTGATCGACATTCAACTGCCCGAGGGCAGTTCGATGGTCGCGACCCGCCAGGTCGCCGAGCGGGTCGCCGCGGCGATCGAGGACGATCCGGCAATCGAATCGCTGTCGACCTTCATCGGCCGGGGGGCGCCGCGTTTCTTTCTCGCGCTCAACCCCGAGCTGCCCGACCCGGCCTTCGCCAAGATCATCGCCGTCACGCACGATGCCGAGGCACGCGAGGCCCTGCGCGGGCGCATCGAGACGATGATTGCCGAGGGCGCTTTCCCCGAGGCGCGGGTCCGCGCGCACCCGCTGTTGTACGGCCCGCCGGTGGTCTGGCCGGTGCAGTTCCGTGTCATGGGGCCGGAAGTCGAGCGGCTGGTCGAGATCGGCGAGCGGGTGCGCGCGGTGATGGCGGACAATCCGCACCTGGTCGACCCGCACCTGGAATGGGGGCGGCAGATCCCCACGCTGCGCCTGGCGCTCGACCCCGCGCGGCTGGCGGCCCTGGGCCTGACCCCCGCCGGGGTGCAGCGACAGCTCGCGGGCTTGATCAACGGCCGGACGGCCACGCAGTTGCGCGAGGGCATCCGCGGAATCGACGTGATTGTCCTGGCGAACCCGGAGCAGGCGCGCGACCCGGCTCGGCTCGATCAGTTGCCGATCCGCAGTGCCAACGGCCAGACGGTGCCGCTGGCCCATCTGGGCGAGATCGAAGTGGAAAGCGAATTGCCGGTATTCAAGCGTCGCAACCAGATTCCCTATCTGAACGTCAACGCCGAAATCCGCGGCGCCCAGCCGCCGGATGCGACCAATGCGAGCTGGCAGGATCTGGCCGACCTGCGCGCCGACCTGCCGCCCGGTTATCGCCTGGAGATCGGTGGCACCGTCGAGCAGTCGGGCAAGGCGCAGAACTCGATCAAGGTGATCATGCCGCTGATGGTGGTGCTCATGCTGACCCTGTTGATGCTCAACATGCGCTCTTTCCCCGGCCTGTTCATGGTGTTGCTGACCGCCCCGCTGGGATTGATCGGTGCCGCCGGGGCGCTGGCGCTGTTCAACCAGCCCTTCGGTTTCGTCGCCCTGCTGGGGCTGATCGGGCTGGCGGGCATCCTGATGCGCAACACCCTCATCCTGGTAGGGCAGATCGACGAGAACCGCCGCGCGGGTGGCGACCGTTACACCGCCGTGATCGAGGCCACCATCCGTCGGGCCCGGCCCGTGGTGCTCACCGCCCTGGCCGCGGTGCTTGCCTTCGTGCCGCTCACGGCGAGCACCTTCTGGGGGCCGCTGGCCTACACACTCATCGGCGGAATCACCGTGGGCACGGTGCTGACCATCGTGTTCCTGCCGGCTATGTATGCCGTCTGGTTCCGTGTGAAGCCACCGGAGGCCTCGGCCTGACGGCGGCAGCTGGGGCCGGAGAGTCAGAAGTCGGAATGCCGAGGTCGGAAAATGCGTCTCTTCTGACCACTTCCTTCTTTCTTTGTCATTGAACCGTTGTCACAATTTCATCTTGCTGTCACAAACGATGCCCAGACTCCTCTTCCGCACTAGCGTTGTGTTGAATTCAAATAGAGGTATCACTCTGATGAAACCGTTTGCCGTATCCACCATTGGTCTGGCCGCCGTCATGGCCGCTTCCATTGGTACCGCCCATGCCCGTGACCAGATCCGCATCGTCGGTTCGTCCACCGTCTTCCCGTTCGCCAGCTACGTGGCCGAAGAGCTGGGCGCGACCACCGATTGGCCGACCCCGGTGATCGAGTCCACCGGTTCCGGTGGCGGGGCAAAGCTGTTCTGCGAAGGCGCCGAATTGAACACCCCGGACATCACCAACGCCTCGCGTCGGATGAAGCCCTCCGAGTTCGAGCGTTGCCAGGAGAACGGCGTTACCGACATCACCGAAGCGCTGATCGGGTATGACGGCATTGCCTTCGCCCAGAGCAACGAGAACGACCCCCTCAACCTGACCCGTGAGCAGATCGCCCTGGCGCTGCTCGAGCAGGTGCCGGTCGACGGCAAGCTGGTCGACAACCCGTACGACAAGTGGAGCGACATCGACTCCTCGCTGCCGGATCGCGAGATCCGTGTCTACGGCGCACCCACCACCTCCGGTACCCGTGACGCCTTCGACGAGATGGTGCTCGAGGCCACGACAGAAGAGATGGAAGCCTACGGTGGCGAGGGTTACACCAATATTCGGAAGGATGGCGTCTATATCGACTCGGGTGAGAACGACAACCTGATCGTCCAGAAGCTCACTAAGGACACCGACGCGTTCGGTTACTTCGGCTACTCCTTCCTTGAGGAAAACACGGACAAGCTGAACGCTGCGAGCATTGACGGCGTGGCGCCAGAGCCGGAAGCCATCGGCGCGGGTGAATACCCGGTCGCCCGTTCGCTGTGGTTCTACATCAAGAACAGCCACGCCGACGACGTTCCGGCCATGGCCGACTACGTCGAGCTGTTCATGAGCGATAAAATGATCAGTGATCTCGGCTACCTCAAGGGCATCGGTCTGATCCCGCTGCCGCAGGCAGAGCTTGAGAAGTGGCAGGAGCGTGTCGCAGACCGCACCAAGCTGCAGATGTCTGACCTCAAGTAAGCGAAGGATTCGCTCCCTAGGGATTGGGGAAAGGATGCCTTCCCAAGGACGGGGAAAACCGGTGGGTTCGCTCACCGGTTTTCTCTTGTCGCAAGCATTTGGCGTTTCTTGGCCCGAATGCTTGCAACAAGAGCCAGGTTCCCAATAATGGGCCGCTTCAGAGGTTCCCTAAAAATCGTTGCCTGATTCGACCGCGTACCGCCCGACGCTTGGGCGGAGCCAGCCAAAGACGGAAAAATGCTGACATGCAGACCGACCAGATATTGATCACCTTCTTTGCCGGGGTGCTGCTCCTCGGGGTGTTGGGGTTCTACCTAGGACGCTCCAAGGCCGTCCGGGTGCGCGCTGGCGGCGCGCATATGCACTCTCAGCCGGGTCAATACGCCTGGTTCACTGTTTTGAGCGCAGCGGGGCCGGCAGTGATCGTAGCGATGATCGCCGCGATCGTCCTCGGATTGTTCGAGACGGCGTTTCCGGGTTGGCTGGCCGTACTCGGCGCGCTGGGTTTGGGCGCCTTCGGGCTGTTTGTCGGCCTGAATCGTGTTCGCCCCGAATTGCGGGCTCGCGATTCGCTGGAGCGCGCGGTCAAGGGAGTGTTGATAGCCGCTGCCTCCATTTCGATTTTTGCGACCTTCGGCATCCTCTTTTCCATCGTTTTCGAGGCCATCCGCTTTTTCCAGATGGAAAGCTTCTGGTATTTCATCACCGGCACCAACTGGGCGCCGGGTGATGCGTTCCTGGAAGGTGCCGGTCGGGCCGAGGCGGCCGAGGGACCGTCGGGCAACTTCGGCGCAGTGCCGTTGTTCGCCGGCACCTTCATGATCACAGCCATCGCCATGCTGGTAGCCGTGCCCATCGGCGTCTCCGCGGCGATCTACATGGCCGAGTACGCACCCCACAAGGTGCGCGACGTCGCCAAACCCGTGCTCGAGGTCCTCGCCGGCATCCCGACAGTGGTCTACGGCTTCTTCGCCGCGATCACGGTCGCCCCGCTGATCGTTTCCGCAGCCGACTCGGTGGGTCTGGATGCCTCGTTCAACAACGCCCTGGCGCCGGGGATCGTGATGGGCATCATGATCATCCCGTTCATTTCCTCGCTCTCCGACGACGTCATCAGCTCCGTGCCCTCGGCCATGAAGGAGGGGTCGCTGGCTTTG
This sequence comes from Halothiobacillus sp., assembly GCA_011389965.1. Lineage (GTDB taxonomy): Bacteria > Pseudomonadota > Gammaproteobacteria > Halothiobacillales > Halothiobacillaceae > Guyparkeria. Next base: position 14,156 of record JAABTF010000022.1, on the reverse strand, counting down.
GGCACCACCCGCAACGAGACCATACGTTACGTGGTGCTGCCGGCCGCCCTGCCGGGCATCATTTCGGCAACGCTGCTGGGTGTCTCACGGGCGCTAGGCGAGACCATGATCGTGGTAATGGCCGCCGGCATGCGCCCCAATCTCACCGCCAATCCGCTCGAGGACATGACCACGGTGACCGTCAGCATTGTCTCGGCGCTGACCGGGGACAACGAGTTCGAGTCCGCCGCGACCTTGTCGGCCTTCGCCCTGGGCCTGGTGCTTTTCGTGATCACCCTGGCACTGAATTTCGTCTCCGTGATAATGATCCGCCGCTTCCGCGAGAAGTACGCGGTCAACGCTCTTTAATTCGATTAACCGGAAAGATCCTGTCATGGCCCAGTCCCTCGATGACATCTCCCGTCAGCTGAAGAAGCGTCACCGCCATTCCGCGCAAATGAAGTGGCTTTCGATGTCCGCACTCATTGCGGCGGGCATTTTCCTGATGCTGTTTCTCACCGACATGGTGGTCAAGGGCCTACCGGCCTTCCAGCAGGCTTACATCGAAGTGGAGATCGACTATAGCGAACGCGCCGCCGAGCTGCCGTTGGCCGCGGTGCAGGCTGATGTGCGCGACCTGGTCAGCCGGGGCTATTTGCGCCTGATCCCCAATCGCATGGAAGAGAACCCCAGCCTGCTCGGCACCTCGCGGATGGAGTGGGTGTTGGCCGATGATGCCGTCGACCAACACATCAAGGGTCGCGAGACTCGTCTCAAGGACAAGCAGGTCGTCGTGATCGAACGGTTGGTCGAGCAGGGGCGCGCGGACCTGAAATTCAACACCGGCTTTTTCACCAACGGGGATTCCAAGTTGCCGGAGATGGCTGGCCTGGCCTCGGCGGCCATTGGCTCGGTGCTGGTGCTGATCGTCACCCTGGCCTTCGCCTTCCCGGTGGGTGTGATGACGGCCGTCTACCTGGAGCACTTCGCGCCGGACAACCGGTTCACGCGCATTCTCGAGATCAATATCAACAACCTCGCTGCGATCCCGTCGATCCTCTTCGGTCTGCTGGGCTTGGCGATCTTCATCAACTTCTTCGGCGCACCACGCTCTTCGGCGTTGGCCGGCGGTCTGACGTTGGGGCTGATGACCTTGCCGATCATCATCATCACCTCGCGGGCCGCGTTGAGCGCGGTGCCTGATTCGATCCGCCATGCCGCCTTAGGCGTGGGCGCCACTCGTTGGCAGACCGTGCGCGACCATGTGCTGCCACTGTCGATGCCCGGCATTTTCACCGGCTCGATCATCGGTCTCGCCCAGGCGCTCGGCGAGACCGCGCCACTGATCATCATCGGCATGATCGCCTACATCCCAGATGCCCCTTCGAGCTTCACCCAGGCGGCCACCGTGCTGCCCGCGCAGATATTTACCTGGGCGGGTATGCCGGAATCGTCTTATGTCGAGCGCACCGCCGCCGGGATTCTCGTGCTGCTGACGGTGTTGATCTCGCTCAACGCCACGGCGGTCTACCTGCGCAAGAAGTTCGAGCAGCGCTGGTAAGGCGCGGCAACCTCGATATATTCCAATGAACGCCCATTAACGACAGGTACGGCGAGCATGACAACCAAACTCGGATCCCCCGGTGCACCGGTTACCTTCAACCAGGAGACCACTCACGATCTGGAACTGACGGTGCGCGGCCTCAGTCTCTGGTATGGGGAAAAGCAAGCGCTGCACGGAATCGATCTGGACATCTATCAGCACAACATCACGGCGTTGATCGGTCCCTCGGGGTGCGGCAAGTCCACCTTCCTGCGCTGTCTGAATCGCATGAATGACCTGATTCCTTCGGTACGCGCCGAAGGCGAGATCATGATGGAGGGCAAGAACGTGCTCTCCAAGCAGGTTGACGAGGTCGCCCTTCGGAAGAAGGTCGGCATGGTGTTCCAGAAGCCCAACCCGTTCCCCAAGAGCATCTACGAGAACGTCGCCTACGCGCCGCGCATGCACGACATCGTTTCCAAAGGCAAGGAACAGGACGAACTAGTCGAAAAATCGCTGCGGGCCGCCGGCCTGTGGAACGAGGTCAAGGATCAGCTCGATCAGCCCGGCACGTCGCTTTCCGGTGGCCAGCAGCAGCGCCTGTGCATCGCCCGCGCCATCGCCGTGCAGCCGAGCGTGATCCTGATGGACGAGCCCACCTCGGCGCTCGATCCGATCTCCACGGCCACGATCGAGGAGCTGATGCACGAGCTAAAGCGGGAATTCACCATCGTCGTGGTCACCCACAACATGCAGCAGGCCGCGCGCATTGCCGATTACACCGCCTTCTTCCACCTCGGCGAGGTGATCGAGTACAACGACACCGCGACGATGTTCTCCACGCCCGACCAGAAGAAGACCGAGGACTACATCACCGGCCGGTACGGCTGATGAGATGTCAGAAATCAGAATGTAGAGATCAAATGCCTCAACTCTGACTTCTTCGCTCTCCCCAAATAGAAAAGCCCCGCGAGTCGATGACCCGCGGGGCTTTCTTGCGTCCGGACTATGAAAGGCCTTAGCCCTCCTTGTGGTAGTCCCAGAGGCGCTGGACTTCGTTCTTGGAGCCCAGGATGACCGGCACGCGCTGGTGCAGTTTCTCCGGCTCGATGGTCATGATCCGGTCCGGGCCGGTGATCGACAGACCGCCGGCCTGCTCGACGATCATGGACATCGGGTTGGCCTCGTACATCAGGCGCAGCTTGCCGCCGCGCTCGCGGTGCTTGCTGTCGATCGGGTACATGAACACGCCGCCACGCACCAGGATGCGGTGCACTTCGGCGACCATGGAGGCGACCCAGCGCATGTTGAAGTCCTTGTCGCGCTCGCCTTCCTTACCTGCCAGGCACTCGTCGACGTAACGCGTGACCGGGGCGTCCCAGAAACGCTGGTTCGACATGTTGATGGCGAACTCGGCGGTGTCTTCCGGAATGGTCATGTTCGGGTGGGTCAGCTTGAACTCGCCCACGGAGCGGTCGAGCGTGAAGCCGTCGACGCCGTCACCGATGGTCAGCACGAAGATGGTGGACGGGCCGTAGGTGACATAACCGGCGGCGACCTGCTCGGTGCCCGGCTGGAGAAAGTCTTCCTCGCCCGGGTTTTCCTTGCCCGTGGGGGCCTTGAGCACCGAGAAGATGGTGCCGACGGTGACGTTGACGTCAATGTTCGACGAGCCATCCAGCGGATCGTAGGTGCAGAGGTAGGGGCCGCGGTTCATGCCGGTCGGCAGGTCGTAGACCTCGTCCATTTCCTCGGAGGCCAGCCCGGCAACGTGGCCGCCCTCGGTGAGGATGTCGGTGAACTCGTCGTTGGAGATGATGTCGAGCTTCTTCTGCGTCTCACCCTGAACGTTCTCGGTCTCGGCCGAGCCGAGCAGGCCGATGAGGTTGCCGCGGCCGACCTGGTCGGAGATCAGCTTGCAGGCCGCAGCCACGTCGCTTATCAGGCCGACGAAATCGGAATCAACGCGACCCTGGCGCTGATGTTCCGCCAGGTATTGCGACAGTCGTTTGGCGTCAGACATTTGCATGGTCCTCTATGTCAGTCGAATGGTTAATGGTTAAAGAAGTCTTTGAATGCACGGGCATTCAGAGGCTTCCTGCCGCAAAAACCGCATCTATGGTAACCGATCGCCGCGCGCAACCGAACTTTGCCGCGTGCCGCGCGGTGCTGCAGGGGGAGGGGAAAATCGTTATGCTTCCGGTCAATTAAGGCACCTTGGCAGCGCGGTGCCGCGCTGAGGTGCTGACCACCCACGGGCACGGAGTCGAAGGTCTTGGACGATCAGGACATCAAAACCATTCGCGCGCCGCGCACGATCGAGCGGACTCTTGATCGTCTATTCGAGGCCCGGGAGCATGTCTGGTTGATCCCCGACGAGGCCCCGGATTTTCAGGGGCAAGTGCAGGTGGTGGGCAACGAGCTCGACTCCCGGCACCTGGTATTGGATTGCCCCGATCCGGTGGTGCTCAAGCACCTGTTGGCTGCCGGCGAGGTGCGAGTCCAAGCGGTGATCGACGGGCTGCTCAGTTGGTTCTACATCGACGGCATTCGCCAGCGCGAAGAATCGGGTGACTGTTATCTGGAGGTGCCTTACCCTCCCCTGATGCAGCGTTTGCAGCGCCGATCGGCTTTCCGCATCGACTTGCCGCCCGATGTCCCCGGCACGCTCGCATTCTGCCTGCCGACGCGGAATGAGGTCACCTCGGGGCAGGTGGTCAACCTCTCGGCTACCGGCTGCGCGGTCAGCTTTACCGACAAGGAAGACCCGCAGTTCACCATGGGCGCGGAGGTGAACGCGGCGCGGATCAAGGTGGGCGACGGGATCGACACCCGCCTGGAATTTACCGTCCGCAATCGCCGCCCCGGCGTGGGTCAGAGCGTGATTTACGGGCTGGAGTTCGCCGCACTGCCGCCGCGCGACAGCCAGGCGATCGATCGTGCGGTGATGCGGTTTCAGCGTTTGCGCTTGACGCGGGGGTAGCGTTCCGGTGTTTTAGGTGCGCAGCAGGCCGTTGTCACCGGTGCCGAACGGATTGGGAGCGTAGGCGTCGGCGGCCTCGTCGTTGTCCCAGTGCTCGTCATTCACCAAGTAGCGGAACGCATACTCGCTGTCTTGCGGCAGGTTGAGCGTGACCCGATAACTGCCGTCGCGCTGGCGCTTGAGGGGCAAGGGGTTTTCGCCCCAGTTATTGAAGTCGCCGCGCAACTCGACGCGGTGACGTGCTCCGTCGGCAGGCGCATAGGAGAAGGTGACCCGGCATTCGGGCCGTACCTTGAGCGCTTTCTTCGTGATCGACATGGCCTGTTTCCCTGGTGGTTCATGGATTGGTCCGACCGGACGGTGCAATGCCGCCTGCCTCCCGACTCCATTTAGGCCATGGCGGGGCAAACGGCAATCACAATCCCCTGTTTAAAAGGTCTTTTTTACGCGCATGTGACAAACGCAGGGGCTTCTCGAGTGGGGCGTTTCAGCGGGGTAGGTTTTTCTCCAGCAGACGCATCAGTCGACCTTCGCTGACCAGCCCGGCAGTCACGAACGCCAGCAAGAGCAGCAACAGCAGGCCTACCGCCAGGAACAGCATGGGAGCGGTGACTGCCAGCAGGGCTTGGGTGGCCGAATCGAGGTTGCCGCTCTGCATCAACTCGAGCACGTGCAGGGGGTTGACCAGGATCGGCTGATGGAAGAATGCCCAGACGTAGAAGCCCACGGTCATGGCCGCCAGCGCGAGGGCAAGCGCGGGCCAGATGCGGATCAGGCGGCGTCGACGGGAAATGATCTGGCGCATTTCGTTGGCCATGGTTCAGCCTCCGGTAACCGGTGGGAAGAAGGCGACTTCGTCACCATCCGCCAGCGGGTGATCGAGATTCACGTACTCGTGATTGACCGCCGCCAGCGTGTTGCTGGGGCGCTCCATGTCGGTAACGGCCTGCCACGCCTCCGCCACCGTCGCCGGGACTTGTGACAGGCGGGTCTCGTCGATGCCGACGCGTTCGCGCAGGCCGGCGAACATTCTTACGGTAATGGTCATAGGGTGTTACGTATTCGGGTCGAAAAGGGATCACGCGGCCGAGCCGCTTTAAGCGATCTATTGTCTGCTAAAGTCTTCTTCAAGACTAGGGAGCCACTGATTGAAACGCCAATCAGGCAGGCGTCGAGAGTCGCGATCGCGTCCATGCGCGGGGCCGAGAGTCAGGGCGCGGCATGCCAATCTCGTTCAGGCCGACCGTGGCCAACCGCAAGCCCGCCCCGGCCAAACCACATCAGCCTGGCTCGACACTGTGACCGATCGGGCGGAGGAAGGGTTCCCGCAAAGCCTGTTTAGGGCACAGGGAGCATTGGGGTTCGCTGGATTCGCTCGACAAATCGACATCGCTTCGCCTGGTCGGCAAAGGCGGTGGCGTCTAATTTGTCCCGGGCCGACCGTCGTGGCCGTTGCGACCTTTTCCGTGCCGTTCCCTGGCCCATAATCGAGCCGCGCATGGCTTCCTGCCCTGTCGCAGGCCTGCCAGACGACAATTTTATTCCGAGGATGTCTGCATGAAATGGATCAAGCGCCTGGTACTGCTTTTCGTCGCGATCGTGCTGGTCGCGATCATCGCAGTGATCGCCTTTGCTTTGACCTTCGATCCCAACGACTACAAGCCCCAGATCGCCGCCCAGGTGGAAAAGCAGACCGGGCGAAGCATCCAGTTCAATGGCGACATCTCCGTCACATTGTTCCCTTGGCTGGGGGCCGCCACCGAGGATGTAGTGCTGGCCAACGCCGAGGGGTTCGAGCCCGAGGCCATGCTTGAGGTTCAGCGGCTCGAGGCCCAGGCGGCGCTGTTGCCTCTGCTGCGTGGCGAATTCGAGATTGGCACACTGCTGCTGGAAGGCGCCCGCATCAATCTGGTCCGGCGCGAGGACGGCAGCACCAACTGGGATGATCTGGTGGCGCGCTCGGCCGAGGAGCCCACCCAGGCGGGCGAGGCCGACACGGCCGCCCCGGCTGCGGAAGATGCCCCCAGCGCAATGGAGCAATTGACCATTGGCGGCGTGGATGTGCGCAACGCCACCGTCCATTGGCGCGACAAGCAATCCGGCCAGAACGTCACCATCGAAGGGCTGGACCTGCGCACCGGGGCCTTGATGGACGGCGAGCCGACCGACATCGAGTTGGTCTCCGGGTTCAGCTTGGCCTTGCCCGACATGCCTCCGCTGGAAGGCAGCGTCGATCTGACCGCCGAGGCCCAGGTGTGGCCGTCCCGCCAGGATGTGCTGCTCAACGACCTGGAGGTCAACCTGATCACCAATGTGGGCGGTGACGAGCGCGGAGCGCTGCCGGAGCGCGCCGAGATCCTGTTGCGCATCGCGAAAGCGGACGTGCGTGGCAGCGAATCGCAGGCACGTCTCGATGGTGTGACCGTGGATATCAAGGCCAACGAGGCAGGGCCGACCACCTACTTCGAGGGCCGCTTGGATGCGGCTCTCGAGGGCGACTGGTCGCGGGGCCGTTACGAGGCGTCGGAGCTCGCGTTCAGTGCCGACCTCAAAGGCCTGCCCGAGATCGGCGAGACCGTCTCGGTCACCGGCAGCGCTCTAGCTTCAGCCGACCTGCAGGCCGGCACGGCCGAGTTGCGCGACCTGAGCATCAACAGCGACCCGCTGGCCCTGACGGGCGACGTTTCCCTCAGCGGGCTCGACAGCGGTGAGCTGGTAGCCAGCGGCCCGATCCGGGTGGCCGGCTTCAATCCGCGCGAATTGGCCGACCGACTGGGCATCACGCTGCCCGCAATGCGTTCGGACGAGGCGCTGACCCAGTTTGCCGCCGACGCCAGCCTCGACGTCACCCCGACGCGCGCCATGCTCACCAAGTTGAACCTCCGTCTGGACGGTCGCGAGATTGGTGGTCGCGCCGGTATCGACAACCTCGAGTCCGGTCGGCTGTTCGCCCGTCTTTCGGGAGACGAGCTCGATCTCAATCCCTATCTGCCCCCCGCGACTGCCGGTGAAAAGTCGGCGGGCGATTCCGGCAACGGTGGGTCCGGCCAGGCCTCTCCGGCGGCCCGGAATGCAGCCGAGAACGCGGAGATCCAGTTGCCAACCGAGACCCTGCGTGGCCTGAACCTGGATGCCCGCGTCGAGCTGGCCCGACTGATCTACGAGGACTACCGCCTCGACAATCCGGTCATCCACCTGACCGCCGCCGGCGGGCAGTTGCGGGTGGCCGAGCTGGCGGCACAGGTCTTCGAGGGCTCATTGAACGGGACCGGCGGGCTGGACGTGCGTGGCGAGGTGCCCAGTTATACCGCCCGGGCCAACGCGGCCGGCGTATCGCTCCAGCCCATGCTCCAGGCGGTCATGGACGAAGACCGGTTGCTGGGCAAGGGTGACGTCTCCTTCGACCTGGCCACTCAGGGCAAGCGGGTCGATCAGCTCAAGTCGGCCCTGGATGGGCAGGCCGAATTCGCCCTGCGTAACGGCAAGGTCAAGGGCTTCGATATCGGCTACCTGATGCGCCGTGCCCAGGCGCGCCTCGACGGCCAGACCGAGCCCGAACCCGAGGAGCTGTCGACCGATTTCACCGCGATCACGGGCACGGCGAACATCCGCAACGGGGTGGTGCGCAATGACGACCTGTCCGGTGCCTCGCCGCTGTTGCGCGTGTCCGGCAAGGGCGAGGTCGATGTGCCGCGCGAGACCATCGATTACCGCCTGACGGCGACGGTGGTCAACACCGCCACCGGCCAGGGCGGCAAGTCGCTGGAAAAGCTCAAGAGCGTCCCAGTGCCCATCCGTATCGGCGGGACATTCGCCGAGCCCAAGATTTCCCTGGACACCGAGGCCCTGATCAAGGGCGCGGCCAAGGGCGATGTCAAGCGCCGGGTGGAAGAGGAGATCGACAAGCGCCTCCAGGACAAGGGCGGTGACACGGTCAAGGAGCTGATGAAGGGCTTCGGGCTGTAATGTCGGCGTTGGGTCTTGCCGCGCAGTGCCGGGGCCATCAGTTTCTCGCCGACTCGTGACCGCTGCGTTTGCCGAGCGGCTGCTGGGGTGGTTCGACCGCCACGGCCGTCACGACCTGCCCTGGCAGCATCCGCGCAGCCCCTACCGGGTGTGGGTCTCGGAAATCATGCTCCAGCAGACTCAGGTGGCCACGGTCATTCCATATTTCGAGCGGTTCATGGAGCGTTTCCCCACGCTCGACGAACTGGCCGCGGCCCAGGCCGACGCCGTGCTCTCGTCGTGGACGGGGCTGGGCTATTACGCCCGGGCGCGCAACCTGCATCTCGCCGCCCGGCGGATGGTTGCCGAGGATCTGCCCGAGACGGTCGAGGGCTGGGCCGCCTTGCCCGGCGTGGGGCCGTCGACCGCCGCGGCGATCGTTGCCCAGGCATTCGACCGGCGGGCCGTGATCCTCGACGGCAACGTCAAGCGGGTGCTTTCCCGGCATGGCGCCGTCGACACGCCCGTCGAGGCGGCAGCCACCCAGCGCCGATTATGGGCCCTGGCCGATGAGCGCACCCCGGACGATCGGGCGGCGGACTACACCCAGGCGATCATGGATCTCGGCGCGACCGTCTGTCGACGCGGCCAGCCGCTTTGCGCCCACTGTCCCGTTGCCAGCGACTGCCTGGCCCGCGTCCAGGGGCGCGTCGCCGAACTGCCGGTCAAGCGCCGGCGCAAGGCGCGGCCGACGCGTCGGCGGCTGCTGCTGTGGCTGGAGGACGAGGCGGGCCAACTTTTCCTGGAGAAGCGCCCGCCGAGCGGCATATGGGGCGGGTTGGCCAGCCTGCCCGAATGCGCCTCGACCGACGGCATCGACGAACGGCTGGCGGGGCTGGCGCTCGAGCGGGATGACGATTGGCGGGAAATCGGCCGATTCCGGCACGCCTTCAGCCATTTCGAGCTGGATGCGAGCCTGATCGCCGCCCGGGTGGTGCCTCGTGGCTTGGCCGAGTCCCGAGGGGAATGGCACGGACTGGATGCCCTGGCCTCCAGCCACCCGCCGGTGGGCCTGCCCGGCCCCGTGGCACGGGTCATTCGCGAGCGCGCCGGAGCGCTATCCGCCATTCAGGACACGGCTCGGCGCGACGACTGACGCCCTGCCGGTGCTCGATGCCGTGACTGTTATCATCCCCGGACGTTTTAAGCGAACCCAGAGAGACTCATGAGCGACAAGACCGTTTTCTGTGCCCGCCTGCAGTGCGAGGCCGAGGCCCTGCCCAAGCCGCCCTTTCCGGGCCCGGCGGGCGAGCGTATCTACAACAACATCTCCAAGGCCGCCTGGCAGCAATGGCTGGCGCACCAGACCATGCTGATCAACGAATACCGCCTCACGCCGATCGATCCCAAGGCGCGCGAGTTCCTCGAGCGCGAGATGGAGAAGTTCCTGTTCGAAGGCGAAACCGACAAGCCCGAGGGTTACGTCCCGCCGAGCGAGGGCGAGTAACCCCACCGACGGATTGGCGAGGGAGCGCGCCTCGTTCGCGCAGCTCATGCCCGTGACCGCCCCGGTTTAGCTATTGTTGGCTTGTAGGCTGGCGGTCGCCGCAAGGAAGTCGTCCAGGGCGGCGAACGGCGCGGTGTCCATCGGCTCGCCGCGGCTGTTGGGCAGGGTGATCGCCCGCAGGTGACGGATGCCGAAATCCTCGGCGGCCGCCAGCGCCACCAGGTTGTCGTCGACCAGCAGGGTGCGGTCGGGATCGAAGGTCAGTTGTTGGGCGAGCCGGTCCCAGAAGCGCGGCGATTCCTTGGCCGCGCCGATCTGGTGGGCATTGAAGATGCGGTCGAGCCGCCCGCCCAGATCGACACGCTCGAACTTGAGGTCGACACTTCCCGGGTGGGCATTGGTCACCAGCACGCGCTGCTTGCCGGCCTCGCCGAGGCGCGCGAGGAAGTCGGGTACGCCGTGACGGTAACGGATGTGGTGGGCGAGTTCGCGCTTGAGGGCGAGCAGGTCCAGCCCATTGCGGCAGTCGGGGGCCAGCGCGCGGTGCCAGTCGTCGAGGCAGTACCAGGCCAACTGGCCGCGCAGCCCCTCGAAGCGGGCGTTGAGGCGCGCCATGGCCTCGTGCTCGCTCAGACCGCTAAGCTCGACGTAGCGCCGGGGGAAGTGCTCCTTCCAGAAGCGGGCATCGAAATCCAGGTCGAGCAGCGTGCCGTCCATGTCCAGCAGGACGGTGTCCACCTCGGCCCAGGGGACGGGCGACGGCAAGGAAAAGGCATTGTCTGCTGACATAGAGCACTCCGGACGAACATGAATGCGGCGAAACGCCGCGAGCGATGAATTCTAACAACCCCGGCGGTGACTCCGCCGACAGACCCGAATGCCGGACGGCATGACCGGAAGGATGGATAGACAGATGAGCGATGCGTTGATTCAAATCGAACTCAACGGTGAGCCGCAACAGGTCGCGCCGGGCACCACCCTGGCGGATCTGGTCGAGGCCGCCGGCATCCAGGGACGCCGCTACGCCGTGGAGATCAACGGCGAGATCCGGCCACGGGCCGAACATGCCGACACCGCGGTCCAAGCCGGAGATCGCGTCGAGATCGTCCAGGCCATCGGCGGAGGCTGAGCCCATGATGTCCAGAATGACCGGGATGGGCTGGATCGCCCTGTTTGCGTTCGTCGCGCTTGGCGCGCCCTGGCATCTTGCCGCCGCCGGAGAGGCCCCGCGACAGGCGGCCGTGGCCACGGCGCATCCGGCGGCCACCGCCGCAGGGCGCGAGGTGCTGCAAGCCGGTGGCAATGCCTTCGACGCCGCGGTGGCCGTCACTGCGGCGCTGGCGGTGGCCGAGCCCTACAGCTCCGGACTGGGCGGTGGCGGGTTCTACCTCCTGCACCAGGCGGATTCCGGTCGGGACGTGATGCTCGATGCCCGCGAGCGCGCGCCGGGGCAGGCGAGCCGCGACATGTACCTGGATGACGAGGGCGAGCCCCAGCCGCAATTGTCCGTGGACGGTGCGCTGGCCGCCGGCATCCCCGGGATTCCTGCCGCGCTCGACCACCTGGCGGACCGGTATGGCCGTCTGGCCCTAGGCGAGACCCTCCAGCCGGCGATCACGCTCGCCCGCGAGGGCTTCGAGGTCACGCCGATGTACCGACGGCTGGTCGGGTTCCGCCAAGAGGTGTTGGCCGATGATCCGGGCAGCCGGGAGATCTTTCTCCATGCGGGTGCACTGCCCGACCTAGGGCAACTGATTCGCCAGCCGGACTTGGCGGCGACCTTGGAGCGCCTCGCCCTGGAGGGACGGGACGGTTTCTATCAGGGCGAGTTGGCCGGCCGGTTGGTCGACGGGGTTCGCAAGGCCGGCGGCATCTGGTGCCGTTCCGACCTGGCCGGTTACCGGGTGGTCGAGCGCGACCCGGTGGTCAGCCGCTTTCGCGGCTTCGAAGTGGTCTCCGCCGCGCCGCCGTCCTCGGGCGGGGTGGCGCTGGCCGAGATCCTCAATACCTATGCCACGCTTGCGCGCCGTGCAGGCGGGCTGGACGATCTGTCCGTGCTCGGCCTCCACTATCGCATCGAGGCCATGCGTCGCGCCTACCGCGATCGTGCCGAATACCTGGGTGATCCGGACTACGTCGACGTGCCCGTCGAGCGGCTGACCAGCCCCGATTACGCCGCCGGGCTGGCAGTGGGCATCTCCCCTAGCGATGCCACCCCCTCGGCGAGCCTCGCGCCGGTGATCACGGCGCCCGAGGGGCCGCACACCACGCACTTCTCGATCATGGACGCGGATGGCAACTACGTCGCCGCGACCCTGTCGATCAATTATCCCTTCGGCGCCGGGGTGACGGTGCCGGGCACCGGCGTGCTGCTCAACGACGAAATGGACGACTTCTCGCAAAAGCCCGGCGTGCCCAACGTCTACGGGCTGATCGGTGCCGAGGCCAACGCCATCGCGCCGGGCAAACGGCCGTTGTCGAGCATGTCGCCCACCTTCGTGCGCAACGATGAACTGGTGGGCGTGCTCGGCACGCCGGGCGGTTCGCGGATCATCACCATGGTGCTGGGTGGTGTGCTCACGGCCACCCGCGGCGAGTCAGTGGCCGACTGGGTCGCCGAGCCGCGCATTCACCACCAGTACCTGCCCGACCGGGTCGAGGTCGAGCCCGGCACGCTCAGCGAAGATCAGCGTGTCGAGCTCGAGCTGATGGGCCACCGCATCGAGACGAATGACGGTTTCGGCAACATGCAGGCGCTCGCCTGGTGGCGTGATGGCAATCGACTCGAGGCCGCCGCCGACCCGCGCGGCGAGGGCGAGGCCGTGGTCTTCGACCTCCGGCAAGCGCCGTGAGCGGCGATAGGCGTTTCGCCCGGGGCTGCTTTCGTGCCACGAAAGGGCCGGAGGGCATCCAGGCACTGTTCGGCCCGGCCCTGGCTGTTCGGCGGCTGGCGGGTACGACCGGGTCGTTCACCCGGGCCCTGCAGCGACATACCGGCCACCCGGTGAGCGTCCAACCGGTCGCCGAGGGCTGGCGCGGCCACCAGGCCGGTCGCTGGCCCGTGCCCCGGGTCACGCGGGTGTGGGAACGGCGCGTGCGCCTGGAAAGCGCCCAGGCCCGGGTCGAGGCGCTGACGGAGGTGGTCGGCCCACTGACCCCAAGATTGTTCCGCGCGATCACCGGGCTGGCCGATGCGCCCTTGATGGCAGTGCTCGCCCGCCAACCGCATTGCCTTCGGCAGAGTTTCCAGGTCAGTCGGCAAGGGCAGCGCATTACCCGGGTGAGCGTCTACCGTATTAATCTGGCCCGCGTCCGGGTGACCGAGTGGTTCGATATTGACCTGCGCTGACATTCGACTACCCCTGAAGACGCCCACTGTGGGGTCTTTCCAGTGCATCAAAAAAGCCGCGCCCGGTGTTGGTTCCGGAGCGCGGCTTTTTTCGATCGGCCTGGCGGTGCGGCTTTAGCCGAATTCCATGCTTCGGGTGTTGCCGCCCAATTCGCGCAGGGTCTTCTTGACCTGCTGGGTGAAGGCCGGCGGGCCGCAGACGTAGAACTCCTCGTCCAGGTCGTGGATGTGCTCGTGCAGGAACGCCTCATCGACGTGGCCGAAGTGGTTGCACAGCGGCGAGCGGTCGCGGGTGCAGATGAAATGGGCGTTATCGCCGAAGGCCGCCTCAAGTTCGCGCTGCTGGATGATGTCGCCGCCGGTCTTGTTGGAGTAGATCAGCTTCTGGCCCTCGAGCTCGCCACGGTCGGCCAGGTCACGGATGATCGCCAGAAACGGGGTGATCCCCGCGCCCCCGGCGATGAACCAGCCCGACCCTTCGTACTTGAAGCTGTCGAAGGGCTCGGAGACCAGCAGCTTGGTGCCGGGCTGCGCCTGGGACAGGTGGTGGGTGACGCCGTCGTGGCTGCCGTAGCTCTTGACCATCAGCTCGAGGACGCGGTCGTCGACTCGGTTGGTCAGGGAGAAGGGACGGGCCTGGTCGCGCCATTGGGGGGCGTCGATGGCCAGCTCGAGCGCCTGGCCGGGCGTGAAGGCAAAGCCTTCGGGCTTGGTCAGAATGTAGCGCTGAACGTCATGGGTGACGAATTCCCGCAACAGCAGTTCGGTGGAGAACATAGGCCTGAAATTATCCCTTCGATGGAAAATGAGTCGCGATTCTAGCCGATTTGCCGTCCCTTCGCCGCGAGGT
>JAABTF010000050.1 GCA_011389965.1 Halothiobacillus sp. | reverse complement strand
CATAGGGGGAGGGTTCGCCTGGCGGACGGGTCTTGAAGTATTTCAGCGACCACATCAGCTGCGGGGGATCCTCCCGCACCAGTGTCTCGATCACCCGGTTGATCGCCGTGGCCGCCTCGCGATCGGTGCCGGCGGGCAGCTCCACGGGGGGCAGAAAACGCAGACGATACCGGCCGGTCGTCGCATCGAGCTGACCGATCATGGGGTAGACCGGCCGTCGGGCGGCCCGGGCCATCTTGCCGGCCAGTGCCAATGTGGCCTTCTCCTGGCCGAAAAAGGGCGCGAACACACTGTGCTCCGGTCCGAGGTCCTCGTCGGCGATGTAGAAGAAGCTTCGCCCCGAGCGCAAGGCGCGCAGGTGCGGCCCCATCCCCCGCCCTCGCGGCAGGGCCTCCGTGCCGTGACGGGTCCGCATGCCACCGAACCACCAGTCGATGACGGGGTCCTTGGCAAACGGCTTGTAGATGGTCGAACCCTCGACCGTCTCGGCCAGCATGGCTGCCGCCCATTCCAGTCCCACGCTGTGCACGGTGAGGATCAATCCCGGCTCGGCCCGCAATCGGTCGAGCACCGCTTGGCCCTCCACCTCGGTCTGACGACTGAGATCGCCCCGCCGTGCGCGCCGGATACGCCCCAGGTCGACCAGTGCGAGAAAGTGCAGCTCGAGGTGGCGCTCGAGCCAGCGCTCGCGAGTGGCGGATGACTCCTCGGAAAAGCAAAGGGCGAGGTTGGTGGTCATGATACCCACCCGACGCGGGTTGAAACGTCGGTAAAGACGGGCGAGCAGTCGGGCGAATGCCCGGCGTACCGGGTGGCCACTCACCGCCAGCAATCGGAGCACGCCGATCCCCAGCCAGGAGGGCCAGTGGCGCGGGGCCAGCAGACCGGCACGGAACGCCGGCGGCCCGGATGAGCGCCTCATGCTGCTCATCGGCGCCAGAACATGGGCAGCAGGATCGCCAGCACCGTGAAGATCTCCAGACGCCCCAGGATCATCGCCGCCATGCCCAGCCAAAGCACCGTGGTCGACTCGGCGGCGAAATTGCTGGTGACCGAGCCGATCCCCGGGCCAAGATTGGCCAAGGTGGCCAGCACGGCACCCAAGGCGGACTCGATGTCCATGCCGGTCATCAGCATGGCAAAGAACAGAACCAGGAAAGTGGACATCCAGGCGGCAAAGAAGGCCCAGACGGCGCTGATCACACCGGGATCAAGTGGCCGGCCACTCATGCGGATGACAAACACCGCATGGGGATGAATCAGGCGGCGGATCTCGTTGAGGCCCTGTCGGGCGAGCAACATCACGCGTACCGATTTCATCCCACCGGTGGTCGAGCCCGCGCAGCCGCCGATCACGGTGGTCATCACCAGCAGCAACATCAAAAACGGACCGTAGGCGGTATGATCCGTGGCGGTGTAGCCGGTGGTTGTGGCAAAGGACACCAGGTTGAACAGCTGCTGTCGCACCGTGTGAATCCAACTGCCCTCGGGGAGATTGACCAGGAAGAAGGCGACCACTATCAGTGCCACCGCCGCCATCCAACCTAGGAAGAAACGGGTTTCCGCACTGCGGAAATACCCCTCCAAGGTGCCGCGTCGCAAGGCGATAAAATGCAGCGCCATGGGGGTGGCTCCGAGGATCATGAACACCATGGCGGTCACTTCCATGGCGGGGTTATCGAAATACCCAAAGCTGGCATCGTGGGTGGAGAAACCACCGGTGGCCACAGTGGTGAAGGCGTGGCTGACCGCATCGAACCAGGTCATGCCCTGAATCTTGTAGATCAGGGCGCAGAGCACGGTGATCCCCGAATACACTAGCCACAACGCCTTGGCCGTTTCCGAGATCCGCCCCGACAGGCGGCTGTCCTTGATCGGCCCGGTCATCTCGCTCTTGTAGAGCTGCATCCCGCCCACGCCAAGCAGGGGCAGGAAGGCGACCACCAACACGATAATACCCAGGCCGCCCAGCCATTGGAGCTGCTGGCGATAGAACAGCAGCGAGCGCGGCAGGTCGTCGAGCCCGGTGATTACCGTCGCCCCGGTGGTGGTGATGCCGGAGACCGATTCGAATACGGCCTGGGAAAAACTCAGCCCCAGACCTGGCTGCAGGTAGATGGGCGTGGCACCGATCAGGCCGAGCACCACCCAGAACGACACCACGATCAAAAGCCCGTCACGCAGCTTGAGCTCGCGTCGATAGTGGCGAGTCGCTCCCCAGAGCACTCCGCCCAGGCCGACACTCAAGGCGAAGCTGAACACGAACGGCATCAGGTCTTGATCGTCCATCACCCAGCCCACCAGCAAGGGGGGGATGAACGTCAGGCCGAACACCATCAGCAGAATGCCGAGCATGCGGGTGATGATCAGGATCTGCATCGAAAGCCTTCTTTCCTGTTCTGTCGGGACGAGTGACTGTCTGACACGTGCATGTGACTCAGAAAAAACCGAAGCCGACCGAGAACATCTGCTCGATCCCGCCGATGCGGCGCTTGTCGGTAAGGAACAGCACCACGTGATCGTCGGACTGGATCACGGTGTCGTGGTGGGCGATCAGCACCTCCTCGTCGCGCAGGATGGCGCCGATGGTGGTCCCCCGTGGCAGCTCGAGCGCATCGATGCGCCGACCGACCACCCGCGAGGTGGACTCGTCGCCGCGGGCGATGATCTCGATTGCCTCCGCCGCACCCCGGCGCAGCGAATGCACGCTGACCACGTCGCCACGGCGAAGGTGGGTGAGCACCTCGCCGATGGTGATCTGGTGGGGCGAGAGGGCGATGTCGATAGCGCCCATCTCGATCAGGTCGACGTACTCGGTACGATTGACGATGCACATCGCCCGGCGCGCACCGAGGCGCTTGGCTAGCATTGCCGCCAGGATGTTGTCCTCGTCGTCATTGGTCAGGGCGAGGAAGACATCCGTGTCCTCTATGTTCTCCTCCTCGAGGAGCTCGGTGTCCGAGGCATTGCCCGAGAGCACGATGCTGCGATCGAGCGAAGCGGACAACTCGCGGGCCCGGTTCAGGTTGTGGCTGATCAACTTGACTTGGTAGCCGCTTTCCAGTCGGGCGGCCAGCGCCCCGCCGATATTGCCCCCACCGGCGATCATGATGCGCTTGTAAGGGGACTCGAGCGGGTGCATCACGCTCATCACCTGGCGGATGTCCGCCTTGCGGGCAAGGAAGAACACCTCGTCACCGGCCAGCAAACGGGTATCGCCCTCCGGCGGCACCGAGGTCTCGCTGCGATAGATAGCGGCAACACGGGCCTCGACGTTGGGCAGGAACTCGCGCAGCCGATGAATCGGCTCGCCCACCATAGGCGCGCCACGATCGACTTCCATGCCGATCAGCAGCAGCTTGCCGTCACCGAACTCGCGCACCTGGAGGGCGTCGGGGTACTCGATCAGGCTGGCGATGTAATCCTTGATAAGCCGCTCGGGGCTGATGATGAAGTCCACCGGGATAGCGGCGTTGTCGAACAGCGCCGGGTGATCCTGGTAGTCGGTGACCCGTATGCGCGCGATCTTGGTGGGGGTGTGAAACAGGGTCCAGGCAATCTGGCAGGCCAGCATGTTGGTTTCGTCGGATTGCGTCACTGCAATCAGGATGTCGGCATCGGCGGCCCCCGCCTCCTGAAGTATTCCGGGATGGGAGCCCAATCCCGTGACCGTCCGGATGTCCAGGCGTTCCTGCAACCAGTTGAGCGCTTCGGCATCGGTGTCGACGACCGTGACCGAATTGTCGGTTTCGGTTGCCAGCGCGGTGGCCACCGAGCTGCCGACCTGTCCTGCTCCGAGTACGATGATCTTCATGCGGCTTGTGCCTTGGTTATTCTGCGGAAGGCGGGCGTTGCCCCCACCGAACGTCTGCCGAGGTCATGCCCCAGTGCCGGTCGAGCGCTCGCTGGCCTGGATGCCCAGCGATTTGAGTTTGCGGTAGAGATTGGTCCGCTCCATGCCGGTCCGACGCGACAGCTCGGTCATTGACCCCGCGCAGTTTTTCAACTGCGCCAACAGGTAGCGGCGCTCGAACTCGTCGCGCGCCTCGCGCAGCGGCAGATCCAGGTTCAGCGAGACCAGCGCCGGGCTGGCCTCGTTGGTGGGGTCATCCTCCGATGACACCAATCCCAGGGCCCGCTGGACCTCCTGTTCGTCGATGACGTCACCGTTCCCAAGGATCAACAGCCGCTGCACAAGGTTCTTGAGCTCACGGACGTTGCCCGACCAGTGGTGATAGCGCAGGAGATTGCGCGCGCCGATGGTCAACTCCCGGCGCGGTAGCCCTTCCACGCGGTGGGCCATCTCCAGGTAGTGCGACAGCAGCACCGGCACATCCTCGGGATGTTGTCTGAGCGGCTCGATGTGGATCGGCACCACGGATAGGTGGTAGTAGAGATCCTCGCGGAAGTTGCCGGCCCGCACCTCGGCCTCGAGATCCTTGCGCGTCGCCGCCACCACCCGCACGTCCACACGCACCGGGTCGTTGCCTCCAACGCGGAAGAAAGACTGGCTCTCGAGCGCCGAGATCAGCTGCATCTGAGTCTGCTCGTCCATGTCGGCGGCCTCGGCGATGAACAGCGTGCCACCATTGGCCTGCTCGAGCAGACCGTAGCGGATCCGTCCATCCTGCTCACCGCCGAACAGTTCGACCGCAGCGTTCTGCCGTCCGGACACAGCGCTGCCGCCGGTGTCGACAAAGGGAAAGTGCCGTCGCGCCGAATGTCGATGGATAAAGCGGGCCAGTGCCTGCTTGCCGGTACCGGGTTCGCCGGAGATCAGCACCCAGGCATCGTGGGAGGCCACCTTGAGGGCCTGCTCGCGCAGCCCCTGCATGTAGTCGGAATCGCCGATCAGGTCGAGCGGATCGAGCTCGCCGCGCTTGAGGGCGGCGTTCTCCTGGGCCAGGCGACGATTGTCGAGGGCATGCTCGATCAGCAGCAAGAGCTTGTCGAGCGAGATGGGCTTCTCGATGAAGTCGAAGGCCCCCAGGCGAGTGGCCTCCACCGCGGTTTCCACCGTCCCGTGGCCGGACATCATGACCACCGGCCAGACCAGTTGCTCACGCTCGTGCCACTCGCGCAGCAGGGCGATGCCGTCGGTTCCCGGCATCCAGATGTCCAGCAGGATCAGGTCGGGGCGGCGCACGGCAATCGAGGCGCGGGCCTCCACCGCATCGGCGGCACTGCTGACCGTGAAGCCCTCGTCTTCCAGCACGTCGACCAGCAGGTTACGGATCTCGTTCTCGTCGTCGACAACCAGGATGTGTCCAATACTCATTCGTCAGGAAATTCCCGTTTCTCCGTTGCTGTTCCCACCGTTGTGGGCCCGACCATGCCGCTGCTCGTCCGGCGCCGTGCGATCTCTGCCCGCGGAGCAGCGCCCGGATTCCAAAGGTAAGCGAATCGTAACGCGTGCGCCGCGATTGGCAAGCCGCTCCCCGGCGAGCGAGTCGTCGATCTGCGGCTGCTCGACCGCATTCCAGGCATGCACCACCCCGGCGTGCTCCTCGACGATCTTCTTGACGATCGCCAGCCCCAACCCGGAGCCCTTGGGACGCGTCGTCGCATAGGGCTCGAACAGGTGCTCAAGCATGTCGGCAGGAAACCCGGGACCATTGTCCGCCACCACGATTTCCACTAGGCAGTTGCCGCCCTCGCCAATCACCCGCAGGCCAACCAGCACCAGTGGCTCGCCGCCGATCGACCCGCGCTCGGCCAGTGCCTGACTGGCATTGCGGATCAGATTATGCAGCAGCTGCCGCAACCGGTTTGCGTCACCGTCGACCCAGACCGGCCCGGTTTCCTGAGAGGCCAGTCGCACCTTGACCGCGGTATTGCCGCGATAGAGCTCCACGGTCTGGCTGACCAGCTGGACCAAATCCAGCCGCGCCAGGTTCACTTGAGGGCTACGGGCGTAGTCGGCAAATTCGTTGACCATCTGCTTCATCGAATCCACCTGGGCGATGATGGTGGCCGTCGCCCGGTCGAGGATGGGCGCATGGGTATCGTCGAGTTGCGGCAGGATGCGCCGGCGAAGCCGCTCGGCCGACAGCCCGATGGGGGTGAGCGGATTCTTGATCTCGTGCGCCAACCGACGGGCGACCTCCGACCAGGCCGCGTCGCGCTGTGCCTGGATCAAGGTGGTGACGTCCTCCAGGACCATCACGTAGCCACCGACCTCGGCATCACTGCCCGGCGGCAGGGCCGCCAGCCGCGCCAGCAGCACCTTGCGTCCGGAGCCGTTCATGATGCGCACCTGGGCTTCCAGGGTCTCTCCCGGTGGCGGGCCATCACCGCCCAGTGCCCCCGCGAAGGCATCGCACAGCGGCCGGAGGCTGGCATGTCTGGCGCATATTTCCTCGAGGGAATTCTCGAAGATGGCCTCCGGCTGGAGGCCCAGAATATGCTGGCTGGCCGAATTGCCGCTGATGACCCGGCCGTCGTAGGAGAGCGTCAGCACACCCGAGGACAGATGCTGGATCACCGTGTCGAGGTAATCGCGCTCCTTGTCGGCCAGCTCCTGGAGCTCGCGCATGACCTCGTGAGCCCGGCGCACTCGGGCCGTCATGGTGTTGAACGACTGCACCAGCTGGCCCAGGTCGTCGCGGCGATCGACCGGTAGGCGCAGGCTGTAATCGCCCGCGGCCACTGCATGGGTGCCGGCGGCAAGCTCGCGGATCGGACTGAGAAGCCGCCGGGCGGCGAGGAACGCCAACCACACCGCGGTGAGCAGGGAGAGCAGCAAGGCCAGGGTCAGGGCCAGGCTGAAGGTCTGCTTGAGCGACTTGTGCAGGAAAACCAGTTCCCGATAGTCGTTGTAGGCCGCCTGCACGCTCTTGGAGAGTTCATTGGCCTCGCTGGGCACGTCGAACAACGCCTGCAACACGCGCTTGCCGCCCTCGCTGATCAAGCCCGCCTCAAGCGGGACCACCACCCGAATCTGCAGATTGCCGTCATCGCCGGGATCCAGGCCGATGAAGTCCCGCCCGGAGCGGGCATGGGCCAGCGCGCTCTCGTCGGCCCGCGCCGGCACGATGTCCTTGGCGTCCCCAGAGGAAGAAGCCACGATCAGGTTGCGCTGCCCCAGGATGGTCATTTCCTCGGCGCCCGTGGCTCGACGCACCCTTGAAAGCTCCAGTGCCACCAAGTCGGATCCGCCGTCTCGCAATTCGTCCGCGGCCCGGCGGGTTTCCTCGAGGGCTTGGCGCATCCGGCCGTCGAAGGCCATCTGCGAGAGAGACAGTGCGTCGGTCATCGCCTGCTCGACCTGCACGTCGAACCAGGAGTCGATCCCCCTTTGGACGAACGTCAGCGAGAAATAGAACACGATCACCACCGGCACGGCGGACAAGGCGACGAAGGTGAGCACCAGGCGAGCGGTCAGCCGCGCCCCGGGTTTGCCGCGGCGATAGTCACGGATCAGCCGCAGGATGTGACCGAGCACCACTAGGGCGAGAAACAGCAGCCCCACACCGCTCACGCCCAGCAAGCCAAGGAATAGCCCCTCGGGTTGCTCGACGGCTCGCAGGGAATCGGAGACCAGGTAGAGCAGCACCAGCAACAGCAGCACCACCATGGCGCTGACTGCCGGAATCAGTCGGCGGACCCAGAGTTGTAGGCGGCGGAATCGCTTCATCGGGCCAACTCCCCGGACAACCCCCACAGGAACCATTCGCTGTTGATGTCCCAGGCATCATCGAACAGTGCTGGCACCCGCAGCGGCAGCGGCAGCTTGTTCACGTCCAGGCGCACGCGCAGCTTGCCCAGCAAGCGCCGCTCGTCGGCCAGTGATTCCCACGGGCCCAGCCGCCAGGCGCGCACGCGCGAAAGCGACTCGACGGCGCCGGCCAGGTCGGTGAAGGTATGCGTTTCACGGGCGGTAAAGTCGGTCACCACCCAGGTGCGCGACAAGGCGTGATATTCCAGCCGCAGGTGACGGCGCTCGGTCACCAGATTTCGATCCCACAGCCACTCGCGGGGGGCCGCGATGCGGGCCTCCACCACCAGGTTCAACGCGATCGAGTTGCGCATCGCCTCGATCACCTCCGAATGGAGCGACAACGCCAGGTCGGCATCGACGAACACCACGCCCTCGCGCACCTCGGCGTGCACGTCAATCACGCGGGCCTCCGCATGTATCGGCCCGGTGGCCAGCAGCAGGGCCATCAGACACAGGGGCCAGATGATGCGCATCAGCCCCGGTTGCATCAGGCCTGCGCCCGCTTTTCCAAGATGGCGTAATAAAAGCCGTCGTGGCCCTCGACCTCGGGGAATAGCTGCCGCCCCACCGACTGCGCCTCGCCCCATTCCACCTCCATGGGCAAGGCAACGGCCTCGGGGTGATCGCGCAGGAACGCCTCCATCTGCTTGGCGTTCTCCCGCTTGAGGATCGAACAGGTGGCATAGACCAGCCGACCGCCGGGACGCAGCAGTGGCCAGAGCCGTTCGACGATCTCGCGCTGGCGCTCGACCAAGGTGGCCAGATCCTCGGGGCGACGCAGGCGCTTGATGTCGGGATGACGCCGGATCACGCCGGTGGCCGAACAGGGCACGTCGGCGAGGATGCGATCAAAGCTCGCGGGGCGCTCGACGTCCTGCGTGGCGATATCGGCACACACCAACTCGGCGAACCGACCGGCCCGCTCGAGGTTGTCCTGCACCCGCGCCAAGCGGGTGACGTCGACGTCCACCGCCATCATTTCGAGACTGGGCACGGTATCCAGCATCGCCAAGGTCTTGCCGCCCGGTGCGCAACAGGCGTCCAGCACCCGCTGCTCCGGCTCGAGCGCCATCAGGTCGACCACCAGTTGTGCCGCCTCGTCCTGGACGGAAACCATTCCCTGATGAAAGCCCGGCAGGCGTTCGACATCCAGCGGAGTGTCCAGGGCGATGCCATGGGAGGCGTACCGCGTCGGCCGGGCCTCGATGGACAATTCGGCCAGCCGGGCCAGGTAACCGTCGACACTCTCTTCGGAGGCATTGACGCGCAGGGTCATGGGCGGGTGGGTCGCCAGGCAGTTGCCGATCTCCAGGGCTCGCGGCTCACCCCAGTCGGCTGCCAGCATGCCGAACAGCCAGTCGGGCAGGCGCGCACGGGCCGCCGCCGGCGCCTGATCGAAGGGCACTTCGTCGGCCTGGACCTGCCGCACGGCGCGGCGCAGCACGGCATTGACCAAGCCGGTGGCCCAGTTGTGATTGAGTTCCCGCGCCGCGTGCACTGCCGCATTGACCACGCGGGACGGCTCGCGGCGTGAGCCGATCAACCGCTCCAGGCCAACCAACAGCAACATCCCGACTTCGGCGGCGCGCGGATTGAGCGGACGGTCCAGCAACTGGTCGCGCCACCAGGCCAGTCGTTCGTAGTGACGCAGCACCTCGTAGCTCATCGCCTGGATCACGCTGCGGTGGGCCGCTTGGGCACGGGCGGTGATATCCGGGAGCACGCTGTCGAGCGAACGACCCCGCTCGACCACCTGCAACACCCCTTCGGCCACCAGCGCCTCCGGCGAACGCGGCCGGCCCTCGCCGACCCGGTGGCCGTCCTGATGGCGGCGACGTCCGCTGGCGCGGCCACGCGACCGGCCGGTCTGCTCCTTATCCGCCAAGCATCACCCCCTCGAGCGCGCGGCCCCGGGCAAAATCCGCGGCACTCACGGGCTTTCCCCCGGCGCGCTGCACGCGCGTTAGTTCCAGTCCGCCCTCGCCGGTCTGGACGACAAAGCCGTCGTCGGTCAGCGCCACCACCTGGCCGGGCGGCGCCCCCTCATGGCCGTCGACCACCCGCGCGCCCCAGAGGCGCAACGGATGGCACTCGAACTCGGTCTGGGCCACCGGCCAGGGGTTGAACGCGCGCACGCGGCGCTCGATCAGAGCCGCCGGCTCGCGCCAGTCCACCCGGCCTTCGGCCTTGGTCAGCTTGCTGGCGTAGCAGGCCTGGTCGGGATCCTGAGACTCGGGCGACTCGTCGCCGGCGATGATCTTCGGCAGGGCCTCGATCAGCGCCATGGCACCCAGCGGGGCCAGGCGGTCATGCAGCGTGGCGGCCGTGTCGTCGGCGTGAATCGGCTCGACCGATTTGTGCCACATGGGGCCGGTATCCAGCCCCGCCTCCATCTGCATGATGGTGATGCCCGTCTCGGCGTCCCCCGCCTCGATGGCTCGGTTGATCGGCGCCGCCCCGCGCCAGCGGGGCAGCAGCGAGGCGTGAATGTTGATGGCACCCAGTCGTGGCATCTCGAGCACGGCCGGGGGAAGGATCAGGCCGTAGGCCGCCACCACCAGCAGGTCCGGCTGGTAAGCGGCCAGGGTCTGCTGGGCCGCCTCGTCGCGCAGGGTGGGCGGCTGTTCGACCGGCAGCCCCAGCTCCAGCGCCGCCTGCTTGATCGGCGAGGCGGTGAGCTTCTTGCCCCGGCCGGCGGGGCGGTCGGGCTGGGTATAGGCGGCCACCAGTTCGATCGACTGGCCGTCGATCGCCGGCAGGCGCGCCAGTGTCTCCAGCGCCGGGACGGCAAAATCCGGTGTCCCGCAATAGACAACGCGCAGGCTCATACTCGCTCCCGACGCGCGGCCTTGGTCATCTTCTTGCGAATGCGCTGCTGCTTTAACGGCGACAGGTAGTCGATGAACAGTCGTCCTTCGAGGTGATCGAGCTCGTGCTGGATGCAGATGGCAAGCAGCCCATCGATCTCCTGCTCGAAGGTCTTGCCCTTCTCGTCCTGCGCACGCACCAGGATGCGTTCGGCACGCCGGATGGTCTCGTTGATGCCCGGGATCGACAGGCAGCCTTCCTCGCACTCGACGACGCCGGCCCGCTCGAGGATCTCGGGATTGACAAAGGCCAGGGCGCCGCTGCGATCCTCGCTGACATCGGTGACGAACAGTCGCCGATGCTGGTCGATCTGGGTGGCCGCCAGGCCGATGCCGCGCTCCTCGTACATGGTCTCGAACATGTCGGCGACCAGCTCGGACAGGGCCGGCTCGAACGAATCGACCGGCTCGGCGATCTCGCGCAGGCGGTCATCGGGGTAAATCAGGACGTCTCGCAGACTCATATGCCACTCACCAGGGAAGCCTCCACGGTCTTCAATCGAACTCGACGGTGGGG
This sequence comes from Halothiobacillus sp., assembly GCA_011389965.1. Lineage (GTDB taxonomy): Bacteria > Pseudomonadota > Gammaproteobacteria > Halothiobacillales > Halothiobacillaceae > Guyparkeria. Next base: position 377 of record JAABTF010000050.1, on the reverse strand, counting down.
GCGAAATCTTTTACAACAAGCCGTATTTGGGGATACATTGTACGCGAGCAATTGTGGCGCGTCGCAATTCAAGGCATATTCGAGGGACGTCGAACCCCCGGGCGCACCGCCTGCACACTGGCAACCCCGATCATTGTCGATAACCCGGCTCCGGGTTGCTCTCGGCCGGAAACCAAGGACGTTGAAGAGATGAGATCGACCAAAGGACTTCCCCTGGCACTCGCACTCGCGGGCCTCGTGCCGCTGACCTCCGGCCTGCAGGGCTGCACCCTGACCGCCGAGGACGCCGTCAACTCGCGACCGGCCTACGACGCCGACACCCTGCCCCTGGGCGCCGAGCGCGGCCCCGTCAAACGCAGTCTCAGCGCCGCGGAAAC
>JAABTF010000114.1 GCA_011389965.1 Halothiobacillus sp. | reverse complement strand
TCTCCTCAATACCATTTGAACCGACATTTTCATAGCCGACGGCCCGCCCCCCCACGAATTGACGTGAGTTAATGCCGACACCTGAAAGCCCGTGTTCAAGTCATCGGCAATCAAGACGACCGTCATCATATGGATAAGGGAGTGGCTCCATGGCAAAGGATGAACCTCAGACAGACATGACCGATCTGGCGCGCCAGACACAGGCGCTGTTCAAGCTGAACGGCGCGGCAAGGCCCCCGGTCGAGCAGGTCATGAAGGTCCAGGAGGGCATGCTCGAACAGGCAGAAACCTTCACCCGACACTGGATCGAACGCCGTCAGGAGGCGGTCGACACGGCCCTCGAGGCCCTGAAAGAGGTCAATTCCGCAGACAAGCCAGACCCCGTGGCAGCCATGCAGACGATTGCCGACTGGCAGCGCAGGTCGTTCGAGCGTCTGACCGAGGACTTTCGGGATTGGATGACATTGTGCATGCAGCCCATGCACATGGCCGCGACCTCGCAAGGCGAGACCGAGCAGGCCGACGCGGACTCATCCGGCACCGATCAGGGCAAGGCGACGACCAAGTCCAAGGGCCGCGCGGCTGCGTCGCGCTCCAAATCGGAGCATACGACGCCGGTCTGACTCGCCGCAATCCTGAAACACCTCACATCCCGGCCCTGGCTCATGCCGTGAAATGCCATGCAGCCCTGGCCGGGACATCCAACGCAGCGGCGGTGCCGGTGCGGAATCGAAACCAGAAGGAGAAAACAAGATGTCCATGCTCAAGGTGATCGAAGTCCTCGCCGAGTCCGACAAGGGATTCGACGATGCGGCGCAAAATGCGGTGACGCAGGCCTCGCAGTCGGTGCGCAACGTCAAGTCGGTCTACGTCAAGGAAATGAATGCCGCCGTCGAGAATGGCCGGATTGCCAGCTACCGGGTGAACGCCAAGGTCACCTTCCTGCTCGACGGTCAGGACGCCGGTTAACCCGGTTTCAATTCCTTGCATCTCATCCGCCCCGGCAGGTGCCGGGGCGGATTTCGTTCGTGTCACGCTTGTGCACGGGACACCAAGCTTAGCACCGTCTGCCCAATCACCAGCGGAACAAGGCTACCCGCAAGAACCAGAATCCATCCCGACAGGTTCAGTGGCACCACCCCGAGCACCGTCGTCAGGCCGGGCAGCGATGCGGCGGCAGCGACCAACACGAAAGACAGGGCGATCGCGTACCACACCCAGCGGTTCTGCACCACGGAGTTGCGGATCAGGCCGGTGCCCGCGTCGCGCATGTTGAAAACGTGCCAGAGCCGCGCCAGCGCGAACGTGAGGAAGCCGATCGTCACGGCGGCGTCCCGACCGAGGTCCTGCCACAGCGCGATAAAGAACACCGACAGCACCGATCCCGCGATCAGCGCGCCCCAGAGGCCCGTGACGATCCAGTGCCGCCGTGTCAGGACGGGCTCCTTCGCATCGCGCGGGGGGCGGTCCATGATATCCGTCGGGCTTCCGCCAACGCCGAGCGCCAGTGCCGGAAAGACGTCGAGCACGAGATTGATGAACAGGATCTGAAGCGGCAAGAGCGGGAGCGGCGCGCCGATCACGGCGCAGAGCCCCACCGCCAGAACCTCACCCAGATTTCCCGACAGAAGGTAGACGATGAAGCGGCGGATGTTCTCGAAGATCGTACGCCCCTGTTCGATCGCCGCGATGATCGTGGGAAAGGCATCATCCTTGAGTACGATATCGGCTGCCTCGCGGGCGACATCGGTGCCGCGCTGCCCCATGGCGATGCCGACATCGGCCTTCTTGAGGGCTGGCGCGTCGTTCACGCCATCACCCGTCATCGCCACCACGGCCCCCGAGTCCTGCCAGTGCCGGATCAAGTCCAGCTTTTGCTCGGGCGAGACGCGGGCGAATACGTGACACTCCAGCAACTTCTCTTGCTCGCCCTCGACATGGTCCCCGTCCGTCCGAGGCAGGTCGTTGCCCACAATGGCCCGGGGATCATCCGCCAGACCCACATCACGCGCGATCGCCGCTGCGGTGACGGGCTGGTCACCGGTGACCATGATGACCGCGATACCGGCCCTGTGACACTCGTCTATGGCCTGTGCCACGTCATCACGGGGGGGATCGGCCAAACCGACAAGACCCAGCAGGGTCAACTCGCCATAGGGGGCTGTGTCTGAGCTGTCCACCTGCCGTTCCCCAAAGGCAAGCACGCGATAGCCCTGCTCCGCGAGCGCCTCGACGCGCTCTGCCCATTCGTCTCGCCCCCGCTCCGACAGCGTCTCGGCCTTGCCCTCGCCCTCGCTGGTTGCGACACGTGTCGAAATATCCAGAACGGCCTCGGGTGCGCCCTTGACGGCCACGCGGTAGCCGTCTGCAGCCTTATGAAAGGTCGCCATCATCTTCGTTTCGGCGTCAAAGCTCTCCTCGCGTTCCTCGGGTTGCTCTTCGAGAAGCTGATCGCGACTGATATCCACGGCGGCGGCCGCGCGCAGCAGGGCTATCTCCATCGGGTCGCCGGTGCCCTCGGGACGATCGCCGGCATCCGCGCCCTCCGGGTTTGCATCCGGCTTGCCGCCTTCGGTGTCCTTGTCCAGTTCGGCATTCGTGCACAGGACCGCCACTTCGAGCAGCCGACGGGCCAGCGCCGGCGGCGCGTCCGGCCGCTCGTCATCTGACCAGGAGATATCCTCGTCGTCACCCGGCAATGCC
>JAABTF010000113.1 GCA_011389965.1 Halothiobacillus sp. | reverse complement strand
AATGCAGAAGCGCCGGGAACAATGCCGCAGCCAGGATGTCGCGCAGAGGGATCTCGAGATACTCGACCATGATGAAGGCCGCCGCCCCGAGGATCGGCGGGGTGATCTGCCCGCCGGTGGAGGAGGTCGCCTCCACCGCGCCGGAGAAATGCGGCGGGTAGCCCACGCGCTTCATGGCCGGGATGGTCAGGGCGCCTGTTGTCACGGTGTTGGCGATCGAGGATCCCGAGATCGTGCCCATGAAGGCCGAGGAAAAGATCGCCACCTTGGCAGGCCCCCCGGCATAGCGCCCGGCGATCACCATGGCGAGATCGATGAACAGCTGGCCCAGCCCGATCCGGGTTGCCAGGACGCCGAACAGGATGAACAGGAACACGTATTGCGCCATAACCCCGATGGCGATGCCGTAGATGCCCTGGTTTGTCATGTAGAGATGGTTGATGAGCCCTTCCCAGCTCGCACCGCCATGCTTGAGTGCGCCGGGCGCCCAGGGTCCGAAAATGGCGAAGGCCACGAAGATCAGTGCGATGATCGGCAGGGTGATGCCCACCGAGCGGCGCGTCGCTTCAAGCGTCAGCAGCAGAAGGGCCGTGCCCATGAGCACATCCGTGCCCGACGGGTTGCCGACCCGCACCGAGACCACCTCCGGCGGCAGCAGCGGCAGGTATATCGCGGCCCCCACGGCCAGACCCGCCAGCAGCAGGTCGAGGACCGGCACGCCGCTGATCCGGTGCCAGGCCGACGCCGGGACCGCCGTGCTCAGGTTGCGCTTCCAGGAAAACAGAAGGAATACCAGCCCCAGCACGAAGGACAGGTGAATCCCGCGATGCAACAGCTCGCGCACCAGCCCGAAGCCCGAGGCGTAGAAATGATAGGCCGACATGGCCACCAGCGCGACCGAGATCGCCACCCCTAGGCTGCGGCCGGTGGGCCGGAAGGCCAGCTCCGGATCGTATTTGCGTTCGATCTCGTGCAGCTCTTCGGCTGTCAGGTCGCGATCCGGGTCGTTCTGCGGGTCGACAGCCATGCGCGGTGTCCTGGACTAGGGAGGGGCAAATACAGCCCGGCCACCAGTGCGGCGGCCGGGCCGGTTTGTCTGGCGCCGCCGATCAGTCGAGCAGCCCGGCTTCCTTGTAGAACCGCTCGGCACCCGCATGCAGCGGCACGCCGACGCCGTTGAGCGCCGTGTCGGGCGTGATCGTCTTGCCCTTGGCATGGCCGACATCGAGCAGCTTGCGCGAATTGTCGTTCCAGAGTGCCTTGGTGATCTCGTAGATCAGGTCCGGATCCTCGTTGGCAGAGGTGAACCACTGCGCGCCCACTGCAACCGTTTCGGTGGCCGGCACGCCCTCATAGGTGCCCTCGGGGATCGCGCTTTGTGCGAAAAAGCCGAATTCGCTTGTCAGCTGTTCCGCACCCGAACCGGAGATCGGCACAAGCTTGATGTCCTCGGCCGAGGCAAGCTCCACCAGCGACCCGGTGGGATAGCCGGCCACGACGAAGAACGCGTCGATCCGTCCATTGCGCAGCGCGTCCGAGGCGGCGTTGCCCTTCAGCGCCTCGGCGGTCACGTCATCCACCGACAGACCGTTGGCCTCGAGGATCAGCCCGGCATCCACGTATGTGCCCGACCCCGGTTCATCAAGCGAGACACGCTTGCCTTCGAGATCAGCCACCGAGTCGATGCCGCTATCGGCCAGCGCGACCAGGTGGATATGTTCCTCGAACAGCGCCGCGATGGTCCGCAAATCTTCCGCCGGGTCCTGGCCTTCCATCGTGCCGGTCCCGGTATAGGCCCAGTAGGCCACGTCGGATTGCGCGAAGCCGGAATTGCGCAGGCCGGAGGTGATCGCGTTCACGTTGTCGACCGAACCGCGCGACGAAACCGCCGAGGCGATGAGGCCATCCACGCCGCAGCTGCCCCCTTCGGAGCAGGGCCGGGAGCCCGGCGGCTTGGAGATCGCGTTGGCAATCACGCCGCCAACCGGATAATATGTATAGGCCGTGCCGCCGGTTCCGATCGTGAAGAACTTGAGATCTTGTGCCGCGGCCGAGGTGGCCAGGCCGGCCACCAAGGCCAGTCCGATGGCCGCATCGCGCGCGGCCTTGAACAGATATGTCATTCATCTCTCCCTGTTGTCCGGACCGCCGGCAGACGGCCCGCTTCTATGCAACACTCCCCGAGAGTGCCGCATCGACGATATGCAAACTCTCCGCGCACTGCAACAAGATGAACGGCCTCGTGGCGGGGTGGGGGATGCCTGCTTTGCAAGCTTCCTGCGTTCTTCCAAGCCCAGGTCGGGGTAACCGCGTCTCAGTGTTGATCCTCCGTGCAAAACCCTGTTTTTATGAAAGATTTGCAATTCGGATGCGCTCTGGAGCAGTTGGCTAAACGGTGCAACATCGTCACAGGAATGTCCAATTTTAGCCATTTCTCTCAACAAGAATAAAGGCTCATTGGCATGAACGGGTTTGAACCATGGAAGCCGCAATCTTCTTGAGTCTTGCAACCATACTGGGCGTCTCAGTCGGTCTGTTTGACGTATTTGATGACGACACTCCTGATGAGGAAGATGATACGGCCTCAACGGACGAAGACACCCAAGTTTCGGAGGACGACCCCGCATCGACGGACGACGACATTCCTGTGTCGGAAGACGACCCCGCATCAACGGACGACGACACCCCTGTTTCAGAGGACGACACTGCGTCGACGGATGACGATATCC
>JAABTF010000049.1 GCA_011389965.1 Halothiobacillus sp. | reverse complement strand
GCTCGCCCAGGGTTGACTTGAGTCGTTCGCGCTCGTTCTTGTCCTCGATTCGACTGGACACGCCGATATTGCGGCCGTTGGGCACATAGACGAGGTAGCGCGAGGGAATGGTGATCTCCGTGGTCAATCGCGCCCCCTTGGTGCCGATGGGGTCTTTGATCACCTGGACCAGCAGGTTTTGTCCCGGGCGCAGCAGCATCTCGATCGACGGCGAAGCCGTCTCCAGCTCGGAGTCGGGACTATCGACCTTGAGCTCGACGTCGGAGACGTGAAGAAACGCCGCGCGCTCCTCACCAATGTCAATGAAAGCAGCCTCCATCCCCGGCAGTACGCGGGTAACGCGCCCACGATAGATATTGCCGACCATGCCGCGCGAGCGCGAGCGTTCGATGTTGATCTCCTGCAGAACACCGTTCTCGACCATCGCGATCCGGGTTTCCTGCGGGGTCACGTTGATCAGGACTTCTTCACTCATGCTCGATTACCGTTTTCTGTTCCTTGTATATCCCGATCCATCCACGCCGGCCGCACGCCGAATCCCGCCAGCAGCCGTCGGGTGGCCGCGAGCGGCAGTCCGACCACGGCAGTGCAGTCGCCAGCCATTTCCTCGACAAAACCACCCGCCAGGCCCTGCAGGCCGTAGGCGCCGGCCTTGTCCAACGGCTCACCGGTGGCCACGTACGCCCGGATCTCGGCCGCACCGAGCTCCGCGAATCGCAGCCGGCTGGCGACCAGCACCTGGTCGAGCCGTTCGCCATTGCCCACCACCACGGCCGTGACCACCTGGTGCCAGCGCCCACTCAGTGCCGCGAGCATCCGCTCGGCTTCTTGTCCATCGGCGGGCTTGCCCATGGGCCGACCATCGGGCGCGATCACCAGCGTGTCGGCGGCCAGCAGCACTGCAGCCGGCGCCAGGTCAGGCCGGGACAATAGTGCCGCCTGTAATTTCGATCGGGCCAGCCGCAAGGCAGCGGCTTCGGCCGGCTCTTGGGGAGCCAACGTCTCGTCGACGGACATCGCCGGCCGCACCCGCCCGGCGATGCCGTAACCCGCCTGCTCCAGCAGTGCCCTGCGTCGGGGCGAGCCGGTGGCAAGCCATAGCGAAGGGGACTCGGTGAGCGGGCTGGTCGGCATCATCGGATCATTCTAACGTCTTGGACCGACCGGTGAGGACGAGCAGGCGCAACATGCCCCAAGGAATGGCCCAGGAATGGCCCGGCTCCAAGGCCCTGAACTCGGGCACTGAGCCCGGACAGGCCTCAGTCGCGGTGATAGGGATGATTCTGGTGCAGCGACCAAGCGCGGTAGAGCTGCTCGGCGACCAGCACCCGCACCAGCGGGTGGGGCAACGTCAGTGCCGACAACCGCCACCGTTCGTCGGCGCGTTGGCGCAATTGGGCACTCACGCCGTCGGGACCGCCGATGATCAGGGCGATGTCCCGTCCGTCGACCAGCCAGTCGCCCAAGGAGCCGGCCCACTGGCGCGTGTCGCGGTCCTTGCCGCGCTCATCGAACAGGATCACGTGCGCGCCCGCCGGGATCGCTCGCTCGATACGCTCCGCCTCGATGGCCTTGATCCGCTCGATGTCGGCGTTCTTGCCGCGGGGCGCGGCGGGGATCTCGGTCAGGCGCACCGGACAGCCAGCAGGCAGGCGCTTGAGATAGGTCTGCGTGCCCTCTTCCGCCCAGCCGGGCAACTTGTGCCCGACCGTGATCAGCTCGACCCGCACGCCTTAGCTGGAACGGTCTGCCGCGGGGGCCGACCAGAGCTTCTCCAACTGATACAGCGCTCGTGTCTCGGGCATCATCAGGTGCACGACCACATCGATGAAGTCGACCAGCACCCACTCGGTCTGAGCCGTGTCTTCACCCTCGACGTTGATGGGCCGCATGCCCTTTTCCTTGAGCGCCTTGACCACCTCGTTGGCCATGGCCTTGAGGTGGCGGTTGGAGGTCCCGGAGGCGAATACCATGTAATCGGTGAAGCCGCAGCTCTCGCGCACATCGAGCGTCACCAGGTCGACGGCCTTGATGCCGTCGAGGGCCTCGACGGCCTGCTCGAGGATTTCCTCGGCCGGGATCGGCGGGGTCTGATCGACCGGTTCTTTACGAATGGAAGGCGGTTGTTTGGCAGTCATCTGGGAAACCTGTTGGCAAGGCGGCCTTCCGGCCGCGGAAATAGTTGGTTCGTCTGGTTGACCCGACACCTGGTCGGGTCGAAATAATGGTCACTGCCCCCTGCGTTCATACCGGGGCACAGGGCGTTGCACGAGCCCCGCCCTCGCTCAAAGGGAGCATCTGGGTGCAATGGTCAGTTGATCGGTGGCGGGCGTCAACCGCGGGCAAAGTGGCGCACGACCGGTTCGGGGACCAGGTAGCGCAACGACCGGCCCTGCTCGACCATGGCACGCAGCCCGGTCGCCGATATGTCGAGCCGTGTGATCTCCACCGGCAAGATGCGTCCCGGGGCGGCACCGGGCAATTCCCCGACCGAGGCGCGACGCGCGTCTAGCCACTGCCTTGCCGTTCCTCGAGCCTCGGCCCCCGGTCGCGTGGCCACGGCCACGTGGGCCAGCTCGAGAATACGATCGACCTCGTGCCAGTCCGGGAGGCCGTTGAAGGCATCCATGCCCATCAGCAGGACCAGGGACTCGCCGGGAAACTCGGCGGCAAACTCGGCCAGGGTATCGCTGGTGTACGACGGCCCCTCGCGGCGGTGCTCGCGGTCATCGAGCACGAAACTCGGTTCGTCCCGGATGGATTCGGCCACCAGGGACAGGCGGGTGTCCGCGTCCAGCAGGGGCTCGCCGCGATGCGGCGGAATGGCCGCCGGCACCAAGTGCACCCGCTCGAGATCGAGCGCTTCGGCCACTTCGGTGGCCAGACGCAGGTGGCCGATATGGATGGGGTCGAAGGTACCGCCGAAGACGCCGATCATGCCGCAGCCAGCCGCATCACTGTCGGGTCTCGCCGTTACCCAGCACGATGAATTTCTGCGAGGTCAGCCCCTCCAGGCCGACCGGCCCGCGGGCGTGGATCTTGTCGGTGGAGATACCGATCTCTGCCCCCAGCCCGTATTCCATGCCGTCGGCGAAACGGGTCGAGGCGTTGATCATCACCGAGGCCGAGTCCACCTCGCGCAAAAAACGGCGCGCAGTGGTGTAGTTCTCGGTAACGATCGAATCGGTGTGATGTGAGCCATGCGTCTCGATGTGCTCGATCGCCGCATCCAGGCCATCGACCACGGCCACGGCCAGGATCGGGCCCAGGTATTCCTCGTCCCAGTCATCCTCGGTCGCCGGTGTCATCGAAGCGACGATCGCCCGACTGCGCTCACAACCGCGCAGCTCGACGTCCAGCTCACCGAAGCGACGGGCCAGGTCCGGCAGCACGGCCTCGGCGACCGACTGGTCGACCAGCAGGGTCTCCATGGCATTGCAGACGCCGTAGCGATGCGTCTTGGAGTTGATGGCGATCGCCGTGGCCTTTTCCAGATCGGCATCGGCATCGACATAGACATGGCAGACGCCATCCAGGTGCTTGATCACCGGCATGCGCGCCTCGCGGGAAACCAGCGCCACCAAGCCCTTGCCGCCGCGGGGGATGATCACGTCGAGCGCCTCCGGGCTGTGCAGCATGGCGGTGACCGCCTCGCGGTCGGTGGTGCCCACGATCTGCACGGTCTCGGCCGGCAGGCCGGCGGCCTGCAATCCGTCACGAATGCAGGCGGCGAGCGCCTGATTGCTGTGAATCGCCTCGGAACCGCCCCGCAGGATGGTGGCGTTGCCGGATTTGAGGCAGAGAGCGGCCGCATCGATGGTCACGTTGGGACGCGACTCGTAGATGATGCCGATCACGCCCAGCGGGACACGCATGCGGCCGACCTGGATACCCGAGGGACGGAAAACCGTATCGGTGATCTCACCCACCGGATCGGGCAACGAGGCAATCTGGCGCACACCCTCGGCCATCTTCTCGACACCGGCCGACGTCAGGGCAAGGCGGTCGAGCATGGCCTCGTCGAGTCCATTGGCACGGCCCGCCTCCAGGTCCTTGCTGTTGGCCTCGATGAGCGTCGCCGCCTGGGCGACCAACTGATCGGCGATCGCCAACAGGGCGGCATTCTTGGCCTGAGTGTCCACCCGTGCCAGTGCACGCGCCGACCGGCGGGCGGCCTGACCCATTGCCTGAATGGTTTCTGTCACGGACGAGTTGCTAGCCATGGATCCATTCTCCCGTTCATTGCCTTGGCCGACGATCGCGGATCGCGCGTCGGCATTGTGCGGATTTGCTAGGTAAACTCTGCACGAATGCCATACCGCTCTGCGCGCCTTGAGCCGGGCAGATGCAAGGCGTCCGTCCGCCGCGGAAGGGTGATCCCCTTTCCAAGGACGGCAACGCAGCAGATGCCCGGCTCAAGGCGCGCCCTGCGGGGCCAGGCGAGCAGCCCGTGCTCGGTGTTGCGTCGTCTTGACGTGGCCGCCGGCACGCCGGCGACAACGCGCCTTGATCACGAACGGCTCGCCAGGCCAGACTGGCATGCCATTCGTGCAGAGTTTACCTAATGAGGGCGATTCTACCGCCCCGGGCGAGAGGCGTGCAGCACCACCTGGTCGAGCAGTGCCCAGACACGCCCGCCGCCCGCATCCGACGTGCAGCCGTCACCCAACCCCTTGATGCAGCGATCGACCTCGGCGCAGCCCGCCAGCAGACGCTGCCAGTTCGATGCCGGCATGGCTCGCGCTCTCGCCTGGTAGCGACGGGCGAGAAACGCCGGAATGCGGGTCTTCTTGAAACCGTCCTGGTCATTGTTGGCCAGCGCCACCAGCGCCCGCAGGTCCCGAGCGATCACCCACAGGATCAGCAATGGCTCGGTGCCCTCCCCGCGCAACCGCGACAGCAGGTACAGCCCGCGCTGACGGTCGGCTTCGAGGATGGCATCACTCAACGCAAAGGTGTCCACTCGCGATTGATTGGCCAGCCCCTGGGCGACGCGCGCGGCGTCGATCGGCCCGTCGAAATCCTGCAAGGCCAGCTTCTCGATCTCCTGGGCCGCGGCGAGCAGGTTGCCCTCGACCCGTCCGGCGATCAGTTCGGCGGCATCGCGTTCGAGCGTCACGCCCTGGCGCGAGGCCCGCTGGCTGATCCATTGCGGCAATCGGGCCAGCGGCACGTCGTTGAACCGCACCGCCAGGCCCGCCGCGGCGAGCTTCTTGAACCAGGCACTTTTCTGCAGGGCGTTGTCGAGCCGCGGCAGGCTGATGATCCAGACATCCGACTCTCCCCCGGCCGCCACGCGGTCGGCCAGCCCGGTCAGCGCCTTGCTGCCGACCCTCCCGGGCTTGGCGGTGGGGATGCGCAGGTCGATGATCCGGCGCGAGGCGAAAAGCGACAGGCTCGCGCCCTGGCTTTCCAGGCTGCCCCAGTCGAACTTGGCGTCCACCTCGAAACGCAGGCGCTCCTCGCAGCCTTCGGCGCGCGCCCTGGCGACGATGGCATCTCGGGCTTCCTGTACCAGAAGCGGCTGGTCGCCTCCCAGCAAATAGAGCGGCTCCAGTCCGCGGGCCAGCCGCTGTTCGAATTCCTGTGGCTTGGCGAGCACGCGACCTCAGCGTCCGTCTTCCGGAGAGATGAGCGTATCCGGATCAATGGGGGCATTCATGCGATAGAACAGCAATTGCCCGATCAGTTCACCCAGCTCGCGCCGAATCTGCGCCTCGTTGCTCGACGAGGCCAGCACGCCGGTCGGGTCATAGTTGTAGTTACGGGCCTGGCTGATGCGAGCCGACGGGGTGCGACTGCCGTCCGGCAAGCTGATGTGATAGCGCAACTCGTGGCGCAACTCGTATTGGCGGACGTCCGCGGTGGGGTCGACCACCGAGGCACGCTGCTCGATGCGATCGTTCTCCACCACCAGCCGTGCCGTGGCCTCACGGCGGTCGTCGACCAACTCGGCGTCCGCGTTGGCGAATTCCGCGGCCAGCGCACGGTAGACGTCACTGGAACGCGACAACCCCGTGACGTGGACCTTCTGGAAACTCGGATCGAGCTCGGTCACGCCCCGAAGATGATAACCACACCCGGCCATGGAAACGGCCAGCATGGCCACCGTCAGGGCCGCCATCCAGCGGGGAATCCAGCTCATCCGACTCATGCTCATTAATTTGCCACCACGATATTGACCAGCTTGCCGGGCACCACGATCACGCGCTTGATCTCGGCACCCTCGGTGAAGCGCTGCACGTCCTCGTTGCCCAGAGCCATCTCCTCGATCGCCGACTTTTCGGCCGCCGCCGGCACCTGGATCTTGGCGCGCAGCTTGCCATTGACCTGCACCACCATCTCGATCTCGTCACGGACCAGTGCGGCCTCGTCCAACGTCGGCCAGGCGGCATCGGCAATGGTGCCTTCCCCGCCCACTTCATGCCAGAGCACGTGGGTGATGTGCGGCACGATCGGCGCGAGCATGCGCAGCATGTCCTGCACCGTGGCGGCGACCACGGCCTCGCCCGCCTCGTCGCTGGCCTCGAAACGGGCCAGTTCGTTGAACAGCTCCATGTTCGCCGCGATGACGGTATTGAAGGTCTGGCGCTTGTCGATGTCGTCGGTGACTCGAGCAATCGTCTCGTGGAGCTTGCGGTACAGCGCCTTGACGTCGTCGCCGGCCGCCGTGATCTCCTCGGCGGCGTTCACGCGGCGGTTCAGATCAACGCCGGCGGCTTTGCGCTCGGCGACCTGCCGCCACAGGCGCTTGAGAAAGCGGTGCGCGCCCTCGACGCCCGAGTCCGACCATTCCAGCCCCTGATCGGGCGGCGCGGCGAACATCATGAACAGGCGCACGGTGTCTGCACCGTATTCCTCGATCAGTTCCTGGGGGTCGACCGTATTGCCCTTGGACTTGCTCATCTTCGCGCCGTCCTTGTTCACCATCCCCTGGGTGAGCAGACGCGTGAAAGGCTCGGGACAGTCGGCTGGAATCAGGCCCTCGTCGCGCATCAGCTTGTGGAAGAAGCGCGCGTAGAGCAGATGCAGCACGGCATGCTCGATGCCGCCGACGTACTGGTCGACCGGCAGCCAGTAGCCAGCGCGCTCGTCGAGCATCGCCTCGTCCGAATCCGCACTGGAAAATCGGGCGTAATACCAGCTCGACTCGAAGAAGGTATCGAAGGTATCGGTCTCGCGCTCGGCCGCCGCGCCGCACTCGGGACAGGTGGTGTCGATGAACGAGCGATCCGACTTGATGGGTGAGCCCGGGCCATCCATCACCACGTCGGTGGGCAGTTCGACGGGCAGGTCCTCGTCGGGCACCGGCACGGGGCCGCAATGCCTGCAATTGATGATCGGGATCGGGCAACCCCAGTAGCGCTGGCGCGAGACGCCCCAGTCACGCAGGCGGTAATTGATGGTCTCCTCGCCACGCCCGTCGGCGGCCAGCTTGGCCACGATCCGATCGAAGGCCTCATCGCTGGACAGGCCGGTGAACTCACCCGAGTCGATCAGCGTGCCCTTCTCGGTCATCGCCCCGTTTGCATAGTCGTGATCCGGTTCATGGCCCTGGATCACCGGGTTGACCGGCAGGCCGTGCCGGGTAGCGAACTCCCAGTCACGCTCATCGTGCGCCGGCACGGACATCACGGCCCCGGTGCCGTATTCCATCAGGACGAAGTTGGCCACCCAGACCGGCACCGTCTCGCCGGTCAGCGGGTGTGTGGCGGTCACGCCCAGCGGCAGACCCTTCTTCTCCATGGTCGCCATGTCGGCCTCGGCGACCTTGGTGTGCCGGCATTCCTCGCGGAACGCGGCGACTTGCTCGTCCTTCTCGGCGGCGACGACCGCCAGGGGGTGGTCGGCGGCCACGGCCAGGTAGGTCACGCCGAACAGGGTGTCGGGGCGGGTGGTGAAGACGGTGAGCGGCTCGTCGTTATCCACGGCGAAGTCGAGCTGCACACCGCGCGAGCGGCCGATCCAGTTGGCCTGCATGGTGCGCACCTGCTCGGGCCACTGGTCGAGCTTGTCCAGGTCCTCGAGCAACTGGTCGGCGTAATCGGTAATGCGGATGAACCACTGCGGGATCTCGCGGCGTTCCACCGGTGCGCCCGAGCGCCAGCCACAGCCGTCAATGACCTGCTCGTTGGCCAGCACCGTCTGGTCGACGGGATCCCAGTTGACCACCGCGGTCTTCTTGTAGGCCAGCCCCTTCTTCACCAGCCGGGTGAACAGCCACTGCTCCCAGCGGTAGTAGTCCGGGTCGCAGGTCGCCAGCTCGCGGTTCCAGTCGTAGGCAAAGCCCAGCCGCTGGAGCTGACCGCGCATGTAGTCGATGTTCTCGAAGGTCCAGCGCGCCGGGGCCGCCTTGTTCTTCAGCGCGGCATTCTCCGCCGGCAGCCCGAAGGCATCCCAACCCATCGGCTGGAGGACGTTCTTGCCCAGCATGCGCTGGTAGCGGCTGATCACATCCCCGATGGTGTAGTTGCGCACGTGCCCCATGTGCAGCCGACCCGAGGGGTACGGAAACATCGACAGGCAGTAGAATTTCTCGCGGGTGGGGTCCTCGCGGACGTGAAATGCCTGCGTTTCTTCCCAGAAGCGTTGCGCCTCGTCCTCGATCTTCGCGGGGTTGTATTGCTCGTGCATGAACTAAGGGGTCTACCTTGGGGGTGCGTTGTTGCTTGCCCGACTGGCAAGAAGGCCTGCAATCGGCCACGATGGAAGGCGACTAGAATACCGAAAGGAACGGACCTCTGCACAAATCGGATCTCAGCCCGGGCCACCCGTGACTCTCGGCGGTGGGACACAAACCAGCCGATGCGCTCCTCGCCCATCCACAGGTGGCGCCGCCGAGGGGCGGACTTCATGTCGAGAGCGGCATTACACGCCACCATGCAGAGACGTTAATTCGTCACACATCAACCGAATTCGAACGGAGAACACGCGAATGTCCGACAAACCGCATCAGGAACACGAGCACAGCGAAACCTACGAGGCATTGCGCCACGGCTACTACCAGCTTCTCGAGCGCGTCTATGCCCGCTTGCTCGACGAATCGGGTGAAAAGCCCGCCGACCGCCAGCGCCTGGCCGAACTTGCCGAGGAAGAATCCCAGGCTCTGGACCAGGAGGGTTTGCGCGAGGAAATCGTCGAGGCGGTCAAGGATGACCTGGAACACACCCGCGAAGCGCTGGCCTCCGGCGGGCAGGACGTGCGCGAGACCCTGCGCGACTGGGCGGGCGATATCGGCGCCAAGCTGCTGTCCATCGCCGATCACACCGACGTAACCCTGGAGCAGATCCGCGTCGAGGCCGAGCGCCATCGTCCCCGCGAGTGGGTGGCCGGGCATGCCACCAGCCCCAAGCGTCTCAAGTGCGTGGATTGTGGGGCGATTCTGCATCACGACACCTTCGGCCCACTGCCCAAGTGCCCGGAGTGCGGTGGAGAGTCTTTTCGCCGTCCCTGAGACAATCCGGCGCTTTGCCGTGCAAAGACGGCTCAGCGCCGATTGAACAATCTCGGATTGGCGTGAAGAAACGCGGCAATCCACTCTTCGAGAAACGACTTTCCTGCCGCCACTCTTAAATAGCCATAGCCCAGCACGGCAATCACCGCGGCGCCCACCGTATCCACGACCAGGTCCAACATCGTATCCGTCAACCCTGACGGGTCATCGAGCATCGCTTTCTGCATGTTGGTGCCCAATATCTGGTCCATGGCGAACTCGAATATCTCCCAGAGCGCGCCCACCCCGACCGCAAACATAAAGGCGAAAAACGCCACGAAACCAGGCGTCATGTGAAACCGAAGACTCTTCTTTTCGTTCAGGATGTAGACCAGCAGAAAGCCAAACACCCCCAACAGGAAACCCGACGCCGTGTGCAGCAGCAGGTCCCACCACCAGAATCGCGTGTAATACCCCTGCACCTCGCCGAGAAACAGCGAAGCGAAGATGAAGAGGGTGGCCAACAGTTTGATCTCCGCCGGTATAAACACCTCGAAACGCCTGGACATCAAAACCGGCGCCAAGGTCAGCGCCAGAATGAGCGCCGTCATGGCGGCAATTAGCCACAGCCCTTCCCATAGCGCGAACGCCAATTCGGCAAGCATGATCGCTTGGATAAACAAGGTTATCCGTTTGTGGATACGTCTGTTTTGCATGGACTTGGTCAGGTTGGGTAAACAAAGCCGCTATCGCTTAAGGGAGCGGGCGAACTCCGATGGCACCGCGATGCCGCGTAGCAAGCGGCCGAGAATATCGGAGGGTCAGGACCCGAGAATGATCGATCCACAATAGGATGACATCCTCCTCCAGAGGGTCATCTCTCGGTTCCGCCAGCTTTACCTCAAAGCGCCGCATCAGGTCGTCGAGCTGACAGGTGCCGTCGCGCAGGATGATCGGCGATGACAGCGTCGGTGAGGGGTTGAAGCGTTCGAGCTCGAATAGCCCCCCCCGAATTAAAGTCGCCCGAACTGACCACGAGCCGTGGGGGAGCCCACCCTGATCAACGATTACCACCCAGCGCCTGCGAGAACGGTCAATCCGGAGCAGTAACAAGTCCTCCGGCGTCGGCTCGATGGACGGGAACACTAGACTTCCGTCCTTAAAGGCCAACTGGATGACACTTTCTGGATCAATGGGCTCACTATCGTCATCCAGTGGCTCATCATCGATATCGAGAAAATGCAGCGCCCCTGCCCTCCATGCGCGACAGCTCCGTTTCTAACGTTTCCATGCGCAATTGGATCATCCACCGCAGATCGCGCTCGCGCAGGTCGGTTCTCGGCTCCCCGCCCAGCCAGCAATCCAGCAAGCACGCAGCGGAACACACCACCGGATACAAGACAAACGAGTAGAAACGCAACCAGGACCCGCAGCACGTTGACCCTCACGTTGCTCCACAGATGGTTACGAGCGCAAAATTGGGATCCTCGCTCAGCCGCAATACCTGGCTGGCTAATGGATTTCCCTTATTGGCCTCTACCTGCAGTTCCAGCTTGCTCAGCGGAAGAAGCCTAAAGTTTTAGGCCCAAGAGCATCGCCGACTGGAGAGGCAGACTAGGATCGCGGCCCAGGAGACGAACGCGATCATGTCGGCTCCGTATCGAGAACCCACATCCGTGAAAACAAGTGCCGGCACAACTCAGACATGCCGGCCGTGCGAGGGTCGGATTCGCTTACTGGCTTGATCGGATCGTATTCAGCGTATCCGTCCGCAGCGAAAGACACCCAAAGCGCGCTTGGTGCTTGCTCAGGGTCGCCTTTGCGCTTCCTTTTTGCGCTGGCGATTCACCACACCGGCCAATTGACCTTGCAGCCCGGTTAGTAATTCCATGATGTCATCGACGGTGATAATGCCGCCCAGCGAACCGTCCGGCTCGACCACTGGCAATCGGCGCACGGCCTTGGTTTCCATCAATTCCATGGCGGCGAACAGACTGTCTTGTGCTCCTAGCGTCACCAGCGGCGCGGAGGCCACGTCTCGCACCAGCAACGTGGCGGGATCAAGGCCCGGCACCAGGATTTCCAGCACCAGGTCACGGTCGGTGACGATGCCGATGGGCACACGCTTGCCCGACGGGTCATCGACCACCACCAGATTGCCCACGTGATACTCGCGCATGCGTTCCGCTGCTTCCTGGACGGACTCCTCCGCGCCAATGACCTCGGGCACCCGATTGCAGACTTCTCCGACTCTCATCGCATCGCTCCTTCCGAGAACCCCAAAAAGCCTTAGCGAGTTCGTTCATGCGTCGGCGCAGGAAATTGCACCGATCTCATCCGCCGACGTGGCGCTTGCCCTCCACGTGAACCGTGGTCGCCCGCGGGCCGTCGACCCCCTGTATCTCAGCAAAGCGAACCGATTCGCCGCCTTCTAGCTTGTCGAACTCGTAATCGACCACGCTGTTTCGG
>JAABTF010000112.1 GCA_011389965.1 Halothiobacillus sp. | reverse complement strand
CGAGACCTCGATCCGGTCGCCGAGCTCGACCAAGCTTTGGGCATGTGGCGTCACCGCCATGCCGAGGCCGATCAGGCCGATCCGTCGTTTGGTCATGGCAACCCCCTTTGATCGAGTTCGGGTCTAGCCCGCATTTCTCACCAGCAATCCAGTCGGTCGGTATTTTGACAGTTGCCGATCGTTGATCGCAACCATCAGGTGAGCAGCCGAGCCGAACCGTGGCGCCGTTGGCGCTGGTCTGGACTGGTGCGAATTCGGCGTTGTTGCTGGACGGGGCGGAGGCGGCGCCGGTGGCGCGGTCAGCGGGATGATCGGGCGTGGGCGAGGCGGAATTCAGCGGCGTTGGGGCAGGCCGAGGACATGGCGATCCTGATGCGGCGGACGCTCTTGGTGACGACGGCGCCGATCTTCGGCAGCCTGAGGCGGATCGTGCCGCAGGTTGACCCAGAGCCGCAAATGGGGCGAGCTCGGTGTGGGCGAGACCGATGCGGCGCAGTGCCGTGAGCAGCACGTAGGCCATCGAGGCGAGCCATAGTCGCAGTTGGTTGGCCCGCATGGTCTTGGTGCTGGTGCAGCCACCCCACGCAGCGGGCTGCGTGGGGACCCCGAGGGTCCGCGAAGAGGTCGAGCTGGCACTCCTTGATGCGATTTTCCATCTCGCCACGAGCGCAGTAGAGCTGTTCGTAGAGAGGTTGGGCTTTCCAGGCATCTGCCTTCAGCGAGGTCACGACGAAGCGCGGGTTGGCGCCTTTGTCGCCGCGGCCCGGCATCCACTCCGCCTTGGCGACCACCCGCCGGCGGCGGTTCCAGCTGTCTTTCGTTGTCCAGCGGAAGTCGGCGAAGCGGCGCTGAGGCTTGCCGGTTGCTTCGGCGTCATGCTCTGCCCAAGCGAGTTCGATGGCGATGTGATCGACGAGACGCGGGTTGCGGGCGAGGCCGAAGAGGTAGTCGACGCGGTTCTGCTCACACCATCGATGGCCAGGAGGCCATCGATCCGATCCCTGAAAGGGACAGGGCCAGCAGGCCCTGGAGGGTCACGAGGGCGTCACGGGCGAAGCCGCTGTCGGCGCGCAGGATGATGCGCACGCGAGGCCAGCGAGAGCGAATCTGCTCGACGATACGCGCCACCTCCTCCACCGCTCCTGCAGAGGCATCGATGTTCGAGCGCCGCAGCTTGGCGACCAGGAGGTGCCGGCCGCAGAAGACGTAGAGCGGCAGGTAACAGTGGCAGTCGTAGTAGCCGTGGAAGAACCGGCCTTCCTGATGCCCGTGCAATGGATCGTCGGTGGCATCGAGGTCGAGCACGATCTGCTTCGGCGGCTTGGCATGGGCATCGAGAAAGAAGTCGACGAACAGTCGCTCGATCGCCGGCGGCTCGTGCGCGATCCGCCGATAGCGGTCGATCCCGGCCGTGCCGTGCTCGAGCCGGTTCAGCGTGCTCTTGCCGGCCAGCGGCGCACACCGCCACCGTCCTCGACCATTGGGCCGGGCGGCGAGCCGACCCAGCACCACGCCCATGACCGGATCGTGCCGCAGCTGATCGTGATCCACCAGGTCCTCGTAGCCGAGCGCGATGCCGAGCACCCGCTGACCGACCAATGTCGAAAGATCGTGCACCACCCGGTCGCCGGCACGGCCGTCGGTAAAGCACGCGGCGAGCCGCTCGATCAGCCCGATCGCCCGATCCGTCGCCCCCAACAGCAGCGCGCCGGCATCCGACGTGATCGCCCCGCCATCGAATTCGGCCACCACCCGACGCCCATCGACGGGTGCAAAAGCCATCGCCCACGCGCTACACTCTGTCGGCATCGGGGAGCCCTCCTGCGTCGGTTCAAGTCTTTGTCGCAGAAGCACTTTCCCACGTTCAGCACCCCGATGCACCTACCTCCGGTGAGAAATGCGGGCTAGGCCCTCCAGGCGACCGACGGCAAGGCGAAGCACAGTCTCGAAGGCGCGTGTAAGGCCAGTCTGACCGAATTAAGAAAAATCGCCTATCTTGGTGCCGTGGTCAAGCAGCGGCCGGGCTCGATCGGCAGGCCGGGTGTTGCCCGCATGACGCCATTCGGCCGTCACTCGACCGTCGTTCGAGGTGAGATCGTGTCCCAGGGCGTGGGTGTGCCTGCGGAGGGCAATCGATTCCGTTACACAGGGGAAGGCGGCCGCATCTCCTGTGCCCGCAAGTCGACCTGTGACTGGGCGATTATGGCGCTCTCGCGCCCTCCCGCCTCGCAGCCAAAGTAAAGTGAGGTGCTCGGAGATCATCTCCGCGCTGTTCTTCCTGCCTGCCGCTGGTATCGTTTGGCACGGACAAATGAAGGGCGCTGATGATGGGTGAGGCGGGTAGTGCTGCGGCGCTCGCGGCCGTGGCGGCGGATTGGCCGCCGGGGTTGCGGGCGTTGGTGGCGGGCAAGGCCGTGCGGGTGCGCAAGGGGACGGGCGAGCTGTTCTTCTCGCCGGGGGAGGTCTGCCGCGGCTTCGTCGTCGTGCTCGCCGGCGTGGTCCGCGTCGAGCATACGGGCGAGGGTGGGCGGTCGGTGGTGCTCTACCGGGTGGGGCCGGGCGATACGTGCGTGATGACGACGGCGTGTCTGGTCGAGGGCTCGGCCTATCGGGCTTGGGGTTATGCCGAGGGCGAGGTCGAGGCGCTGGTCTTGCCGCCCCCGGTGTTCCAGGCGCTGATGGCCGAGGATCCGGCGTTTCGCGCCATGGCGTTCGGGGTGTTCTCGCGGCGGTTGGGTGAATTGGTCGAGGTGATCGACGAGCTGTTGTTGCATCGGGTGGATCTCAGGCTCGCCGAG
>JAABTF010000111.1 GCA_011389965.1 Halothiobacillus sp. | reverse complement strand
GTGAGCGGCGGGAACAGGTTGTTCAGGCAAACAGGTCGAGTACCAATCGGCCCTCGGCCAAATCACCCCCATCACCACCTTCGCCTTCCTCTCCGGCCATTGACGTCACCGCGGCCTCGTCACCTGCACCGCCTCCCGGCTGCTCAGTCTGCCCTTGCACCCCGCCTTCGGCGTCGGCCAGAGCCTGGTCCGCTGGATTGTCTTCACCCAGGCTTATCTCTACCTCGCTGTTAGCCAGGCCGGATTCCTGCAACCATTCACGCAATCGCGGCAGGTGTTGCTCAAGCATTCCTTGGGCGGCGGGGTTGGTGGCGGTCAGGGCAATCCGGGTTTCCTCACCATGGCTCTCCACGGCAATTTTCAATGGACCCAGGTCGGCCGGACGCAATTCGATACTGGCCTTGGAAACACCCTTGCTCGTCATCCACTGGATCTGCTGACCAAGTTGCGCGGGCAACTGGGGATTGGGGGCCGGCGCAGCGCTCCCCGGCTGGGGGGAGAAGATACTGCCGGACGCACCGGCGGACCCCCCGGCCAGGCCGGAGAAGGCGCTCCCCATCCCCTGCCCCCCGGTGGCGCTGGTGGCATCGGCCTCGGCCCGGCCTTCACGGGTCGAGGTGGCCGCCAGTGCCGACCAGCTGGCCATCGCACTACGGTCTTGGACCGACGCTCCGGATGCATTGGCATTGCCCGCGCGCCCCACCAGACCCAAGGCCGCGGTCACGGGGCCGCCGTTCCAATCATCGGCCTCGCCGTCGACGGTAGATTGCGCGGCCTGCGCGACAAATGCCTGGCGCTCACCGGCGTGCCGTGACCAGTTCGAATCTCGCCACGACCACTCGCCTGCCATCCGGTTCTCCGCAACCTGGCCCGTGTTCAAGCGCTCCCCGGCCTGCAATGACGATTCCAGGCGGGCAAGCGTCTGCTCCAGCGCCTGAACCTGTCCCGCCGAGCCGGCGCCCGCGGCCAACGGTTCGAGTTTCAGTTGCTTGAGGGTCTCCTGGACCGAGGTCAGTTGCTGGCGAACGCGATCGAGTGCCGCCGGCTGGTCGGCCACTCCCCCCATCCCGGCGAATGTCTCACGGAGCGCTTCCAGGCCCGCGGCCAACTCCGATAAGCCATCGAATGCAGGGGCGCCCTGCGCCCCGGTCTGGCCGTCGGGCCCGCTCAGCATCTGCCGCAGCGCATCGAGTTCATCGCGTTCATTCGCCGAGAAGGCCTCCGACTTTGCTTCCAGCATGGAGAGCCTTGAATCAGCTGCGGCCAGGTCCAGAGAACCTGAAGACGCCATCTGGCCCGGAGCCTTTCCCGCGCCCCCCGCAGCACGTGCCATATCCGAGAGTTGCTCGGCGAGCTGATCGAGCGCCGCCTGCAGCTCCCCGCCGATCGATCGATCGGCACCGCCCTCTGCCTTTAGCGATTGCTGCCACTGCGCCATCTTTTCCTGCAACCCTGCCAAGGCCTGGTCGAGACGCGTCAATTGGTCCGACGGCACTGGGGACGGCGTGGCCCCGGACTGGGGAATGCCATTCGCCTTGCCAGACTTGACCAGCCCCTGTGCCGAAGCCATCAGACGAGCGAACTCCTGTTGTGCGGCACCCGGCGCTCCGTCCGCCAAACGCGCGGCCAGACGGCCACCCTTGCTTTCGCTACCGCCCAGCAAGCGACCCAGCGCCTCCATGCCCGTCTTGCCTTCACCGATCTGACTCACTGCATTCCTCCCCGGCCGGCATTGGCCGCCCCATGCTGATCCATGACCTGCTGCTCGGCGTAGTCCGCCTTGCGGCGAATCGAATCCCGATAGCGCTGACTGAGCCGATCGACCGACTCGTTGCGGACGTTGGCATCCCGCGCCTCACCCGCCCGCTGGTCGAGCGTTTTTTCCAAATCGGAGACCACCTTGCGTTGGTGCTCGATGGTCTCCTCGATACGTGCCATGAACTGGCGATAGTTCTGCAGGGCAAAGGCGCGGTTGCGGCCTTCGGCCGCAAAACTCAGGTTGTTGGTGTACTCATTGAAATAGCCCTCGAGATCGGCCAGGCGTTGGCGCTGCTGGTCGAGCTGCTGCTGTGCCTCGCGACGACGGCGGCGCGCCAGGTCGGCCTGGTGGCCCATCACCCGCCCGGCATTGCCCAGGGAATTGAGTCGTTGCGTGTCGCTCATGAACGTCTCCCTAGTCCGAATGCAGCAAATTGACCAGGGCATCGATGCTCGATGCCATGTCGGCCGGCTCGTCCATCGACTGCCCCAGGAATGCCTCCAGATCCGGCTGGATATCGATCACCCGATCGAGCCGGGCGTCCTGGCCGCGACGGTAGGCACCCACCGCGATCAGGTCACGATTCTCGCGATAGGTGGCCGCCAGCTCCTTGAACCGTCGCATCAAGGATAGATGGTCTGGATCGACCAGCTTGGGCATGAGCCGCGAGATGGACGCCTCGACGTCGATGGCCGGGAAGCGTCCGCGCTCGGCGATCTCGCGCGAGAGCACGATGTGCCCGTCGAGGATCGCGCGGGCGGAATCTGCCACCGGGTCGTTTAGGTCATCCCCCTCGACCAGCACGGTATAGAAGGCCGTCAGACTGCCTTGACGATTCTCGCTGTTGCCGGCGCGCTCCACCAGTCGTGGCAGGTGGGCGAAGACCGAGGGCGGATAGCCCTTGGTCGCGGGCGGCTCGCCGATCGCCAGCCCGATCTCGCGCTGGGCCTGTGCATAGCGGGTCAGCGAATCCATCAACAGCAGCACATCGAAGCCCTGGTCACGGAAGTGCTCGGCGATCGAGCTGGCGAGATTCGCGCCATGCAGGCGCATCAGGGCGGAACTGTCGGCCGG
>JAABTF010000048.1 GCA_011389965.1 Halothiobacillus sp. | reverse complement strand
CGGCGAGTCCAGTGCATCCATCAGGGCCAGATCGTCGACGCGGGGGTCGTGGGCCACGGCGATCACGGCCGTGCGCGCATCCAGACCGGCCGCGGCGATCACCCGCTCGGGCGCCCGTCGATCCAGGCACACCCCGGGGATCCCATCCTCGACCGAAGGACGCGGGTCGCAAACCGTCACGTCGAAACCCAAGGCCTGGGCCTGTGGAGCCAGGTGACGCGCCACCGCGCCGGCGCCGAACAGCAACAGGCGCCAGGTCGGGCCGAAGGGGACCACCAGCTGTCCTGCATGCTCCGCTGGGGTTTCCGTCGGCCAGACGCTAGGCGACTGCCGATCGGGTTGCCAAGCAACCCGCCCGCTGGACAGATCGACCGTGCGCCAGATAACCCGGCGCTCTTCGATGGCCTCGATGGCCGGACGCAACTGTGCCGCATCCGTGGGCCACTCGACCAGCACTTCCAGGGTGCCGCCGCAAGGCAGTCCCGGATGGTTTGCGCCATCATAAGCACGCCGCTGCGGCCCCATGTGGGCACCCCAAGAAGGCGATCGACTCCGCAGCCAGTCCAGCAGATCGTCTTCGACGCAACCGCCCGAGACCGACCCCCGCATGACCGGCTGCGGAGAGGCCGGATCGACAATGACCCACAGCGAACCGGGTCGACGGGGAGCCGAGCCGAAGGTCTTCAGCACCGTGACCATGGCCACTTCATGACCGGCCGTCACACCCTCAGCCGCCAGTCGCAGGGCATCGAGGGTGTCGTCATGGGATCTCACTGGAGTCAACCCAGATCGATGGGCAAGCTACGCACCGGCTTGCCGGTCAACGCGGCCAAGGCATTGACCACTGCTGGCGCCAAGGGAGGTAGAGGTGGCTCGCCTACGCCGCCCGGCGGTTGGCCGGAATCCACGATGCTGATCTCCACTTCCGGCATCTGATCAATCGACAGGGCTGGATAATTATGGAAATTCTGTTCCTGCACACGACCGTTCTTGATGGTGATCTTGCCGGACAGGGCCGCTGTCAAACCGTATGCGATCGCGGAATGTATCTGGCGCTCCACTCCAGCCGGATTGACGGCGATGCCGCAGTCGATGGCGCAGAAAACCTTGTGCACACGCGGCTTGCCATTCTCGATGGACACCTGCGCCACCTCGGCACAGTAACTGCCAAAGGACTTGGCCAGCGCCACGCCCTGCGCCTGCCCTTCGGGCAGATCACTGCCCCAGCCGGCCATCTGGGCAACGCGCTCGAGCACCCCGATATGCCGGGAATCATCCTTCAAGAGGCGGCGCCGATATTCGACCGGGTCGATCTCCGCGCGACGGGCCAGCTCGTCGAGGAAGGATTCGACGATGTAGGCATTATGGGAATGCCCCACCGAGCGCCAGAAACCCACCGGGATGCCCGGATCAACGTTGGCATAGGAGACGGCGATGTTCTCGATCTGATAGGGGTGGTCGGCCGCGCCCTCGACCGCCGCCGGGTCGATGCCGTCCTTGACCATGCCGGGGGCAACACGCGACCAGATCGAAGGGCCTGCGATGCGGTGAACCCAGGCCACCGGCAGGCCGTCGTCGCCCAGCGTCGCCGACAGCTCGTTGTATGCCGCCGGCCGATAGAAGTCGTGCTGCACGTCGTCGGGGCGAGAGTAGATCACCTTGACCGGTCGACCGGCTTGTTTCGACAACGTCACCGCCTCGCGGACGAAGTCGGTCTCGAATCGCCGTCCGAAGCCGCCGCCGAGGAAGGTGGTATGCACCGTCACCTGCTCGGGCGAGACGCCGGCGATCTCGGCGGCCACCTGCTGTACGGAACCCGGCGCCTGTGTCGGCACCCACACGGTGACTCCGGCCTCGGTGACCGAGGCCGTGGCATTCATCGGCTCCATGGTGGTATGGGCCAGATACGGCACGCGATAAGTGGCCGAGAGGGTGTTCGCCTCGCTTCCCAGGGCATCGGCGCCTCGGCCTTCGGTGCGAGCCGGCCGGGCATACTTCGTGACGCCTGCCCGGAACTGGGCGTCGATCGCCTCGTCGTCCAGATCCGCGAGCTCGCCCTCGTCCCATTCAATCCAGAGCTTCTTCCTGGCCTGGTCGGCACTCCACCAGTCGCGCGCCAGCACGGCAACGCCATAGTCGAGCTCGATCACATCCTCAACATTGGCCGCCTTGCGGGCCTTGCCGGCCTGCACGGACTTGAGCTTGCCGCCGAACACCGGGCAACGCTCGACACTGGCCATCAGCACATTGCCCGGACGGGCATCCATGCCGAACTGGGCTTGACCGTTGACCTTCTGCGGCGAATCGAGCCGCTTCATCGGCTTGCCAATGATCCGAAAATCGGCGCGATCCTTGGTAAAGACATTCTCGGGCGGCTCGAGCTTGGCGGCATCGCCGACCAGAGTCTTGTACTCGGCCTGACGGCCGGTAGCGACATGCAGCACCACACCCGGCTCGGTGCGCAGCTCGGAGAGCGGCACACCCCAGCGGTTGGCCGCGGCCTGCATCAGCATCTCCCGCGTGGCCGCGCCCACTTCGCGCAGCGTGGTGTAGAAGCCGCGGACCGTGGCGCTGCCACCGGTCACCTGGGCACCGAGTGCCGGGTTGCTGTAGGCCTCATCCGCCGGGGCAAAGCGGGTGTCGAATGCCCCCCAGGGCAGATCGAGTTCTTCGGCGATCATCATCGGGATCACCGTCATCGCGCCCTGGCCCATCTCGGAGCCGGAGATGGTCAACATGGTGCGACCATCCGGATGCATCTCGACCCAGGCGTTGGGTTGGAACCCCCCTGCCGCCTCGCTGGAGCCATCGCCGCCTTCGGCCGCCATGGCCGTTTCGGGGGCGCCCAAACGAAAGCCGACCAACAGGCCGCCGCCGACCGCGGCGGAAGCCTTGAGAAACTGTCTGCGTGTAGTCATGCCGAGACCTCCTCGCCGTCGTTGCCGGCCATATCGGTTCGGGCGGCATGCTTGATGGCCGCGCGAATCTGGTTGTAGGTGCCACAACGACAGAGGTTGCCCTTCATCGCTGTGTCGATTTCGGCATCCGAGGGATCGGGGTTGTCGGCGAGCAGGGCGGCGGCCTGCATGATCTGGCCGGACTGGCAGTAACCGCATTGCGGCGCATCCTCGGCGACCCAGGCCAGCTGGACCGGATGATCGCCGCCCGAGGACAGGCCCTCGATGGTGGTGACCTCGCTGCCGTCCACCGAGGCGATCGGGGTGATGCAGGAGCGGGTGGCCGCACCATCGACATGGACCGTGCAGGCCCCGCAAAGGCCCGTGCCACAGCCGAACTTTGTGCCGGTCAGGCCAATGTAGTCGCGGATTGCCCAGAGGAGGGGCATGTCATCGGCGACCTCGAGGGACACGGATCGCCCGTTGATGGTCAACTTTGCCACGGCGGTTCTCCAATAAAGTGAATAGCAGGTCATGCGCCGCCCCGTTGGGGCGGGAACGGCGGAACGATGCAAGGAAGACTAGACCCTGACGGGTGGTACGCAATATGTTTTGCGGGACAGAGCGGAGCGACGACGGCCGAGCGCCTCGCCCGGGCTGGGGCGCGCCTCAGTCGGTGATCAGGCCGTCGGCGATGTGCAGGGTGCGATCCATCCGCGCGGCGAGTTCGAGGTCGTGGGTGACGAGCACGATCGCCGCCCCTATCTCCTGGTTGAGTTCGAGCATGGCCTGGAAGATGGCCTCGGTACTCCGGGTATCGAGGTTGCCGGTGGGCTCGTCGGCCAGCACCACCCCCGGGCGGCTGACCAGGGCCCGGGCGATGGCCACCCGCTGGCGCTCGCCGCCGGAGAGCTCCCCCGGGCGGTGGGCCAGCCGATGGGACAGCCCCACGCGCTCGAGCAATTCGGCGGCCTTCGCTTCCGCCTGTGCCCGTGGTAGCCGCCGTATGATCAGCGGCATGGCCACGTTGACCACGGCAGAAAACTCGGGCAGCAGGTGGTGGGCCTGATAGACAAACCCCAGGTGCCGATTGCGGAGCAGTCCGCGGCGACGCTCCCCCAGCCGCGAGAAACGCTCACCGGCGAGCCAGACCTCGCCCTCGGTGGGCTGGTCCAGGCCGGCCAGCAGGGAGAGCAGGCTCGATTTGCCCGCCCCGGACGCGCCGACGATCGCCACGCGTTCGCCCGGGCGGATGGCCAGGTCGATTCCGCGCAGCACCTCGACGTTGAGCGCCCCTTCGCGGAAGGTGCGTTTCAGGTCGCGGGCCTCGAGAACCGGTCCGGCCGGATTGTCGGAAGAATCACTCATAGCGCAGCGCCTCCGCCGGTTGAACACGCGAGGCACGCCAGGCCGGGTAGAGCGTCGCCAGGAACGAAAGGGCAAAGGCCATCAGGCTGACCAGCCCGACGTTCGCCCAGTCCAACCTCGAGGGCACCTCGCTGATGTAGTAGACGTCCGCCGGCATGAACTGGGTACCGGCGACATTCTCGATCCAGGGCACGATCACGTCGATGTTCTCGGCGATCAGCACACCGATACCCACCCCAACGGCCGTGCCGATCAGGCCGATGAACACCCCGGTAATGATGAAGATCATCATGATCGACCCCGGGCTGGCGCCGAGCGTGCGCAGGATGGCAATGTCGCCCTGCTTGTCGGTGACCAGCATCACCAGCGTGGAGACGATATTGAAGGCCGCCACCGCCACGATCAGCGACAGGATGATGAACATCACCGTTCGCTCGATCTGGATGGCGCGGAAGAAGTTGCTGTTTGTCTGGGTCCAGTCCTGCGCCCGGTAGGGGTAGCCCAGCTGCTGATTGAGATCGCGGGCAACCGCCGGGGCGGCGAAGATGTCGTCCAGCTTCAGGCGCAGCCCCGACACACGCCCGCCAGTACGGAACAGCGCCTGGGCATCTTGAAGGTGGATCATGGCGGTGCCGCGGTCGTACTCGTACATGCCGACCTCGAAAATTCCCACCACGGTGAATTTCCGCTGGCGCAGCATGCCCCCAACCGGCGTGACAGCCACATCGGCACTGATCAGCATCAGCGAGTCACCCATCGAGACGCCCAACGAACCGGCCAGCGCCGAACCCAATACAATGCCGAACTCGCCGCCGTGGAGATCCTGCATCGCCCCCTCCTGCATGTGGGCGCCGATATCCGTCACCGGGGTCTCGAGGTCCGGCTGGATGCCCCGGATGATCGCTCCGGAAACCTCCGGGGGCGATGACAGCATTCCCTCCGCCTGGACATAGGGGGCCACCGCCTGCACGGCCGGATCGGCGCCCACCCGCTCGGCCACCTCACGCCAGTCGGATAGCGTGCCGTCGCGTTCGGCGAGGGTGACATGGGCGGTCATGCCGAGAATGCGCTCGCGCAACTCGTCCTGAAAGCCGTTCATCACCGAAATGACAACGATCAGGGCAGTCACACCCAGTGTGATGCCGATGATCGAGGTGGCCGAGATGAAGGACACGAAGCGATTACGTCGTTTGGCACGCGTGTAGCGCAGCCCGATCATCCATTCGAATGTCCGCCGCATGCAGACCCCTGTGTGGTGTAAGGATTGGAATCAGCGCAGTCTAATACGCGAACGCGCCCCTGTCCCGCCCCGCCAGTGCGGCGGGAAAAGCGATGCCGCCTCCCGGCCGCTTGCAGCGGCGGCGGGCGTGACGCAGACTAACGGAAAATTCCGCAACGACACGTCTGGATCGGCGGGACATCACGGTCACCGGCCATCATCAGGGAATGACTCACCAATGCAAGACAAGGAGCCCGACATGAAACCCTTTGCCCTCTTCCGGCCGATCGCGGCCTTGCTGCTGGCCATGGCCTGCGCCCTTCCGGCCGCGGCACAGACCGAAGCCACGACCGCGCCGCAATCGGTGCACGGACTGACCCAGTCCCAGGTCATTGCCCGCTTCGGCCAGCCGGAACGCCGCCACGCCCCCGTCCCGGCCCAAGGCGAGGCGCCCACGCCGCCGATCATCCGCTGGGACTACAGCGATTTCAGCATCTATTTCGAGAAGCGCATCGCCCTCCACCGAGTCGATCACGCGAAATTCGCCGAATAAGGTCCTACACTCCCGGGCAGTGACATCAAAACCGCAAGCAGAAGGAGCGAGTCATGACTGCCAATATGGGAACGATCGACAAATGGTTGCGAATCGTGGTCGGCGTGGCGCTGATCGCGCTTGCCATCTTTGGAGTGATCGGCTGGTGGGGCTATATCGGGATCATCCCGCTGGCCACCGCCGTTATCAATTTTTGCCCGGTCTATCGGCTGATCGGCATAGACACCCGCGGCAAGTCCGACAAACCGTCGCCCTGACCCGCGCGACCTGACTCGATACCCACCGACCCCGGTCCACGGACCGGCCTTCCGCCCCGACAACCACCGACAGCGGTGAGTGCCGGGGCGGTTTGACGAACAGGCCCGCAAACCCAGACGATGCCTCATTCCATCCCCACCCCACCCGGTCGCCCACCCAATCACCTCGGTGCGGCGCGCCCACCCTCGGGCACTGGCAATTGGGGCCGGTTTAGTCGGCCAAGCGTCTGGCTAACCCTCGCCGTGCTCACCACTGGTGTCATTCCGCCCCTGCACGCCGCCCCCGTGCCACCGAGCGAGTTGGAGTTGCCGTCGGCAGTGGACGAGGCCTCGGGCCTGGCGCAATCGCTGCGCCACCCCGACTGGTTGTGGACCCATAACGACAACATCAACGATCCGGGATCCCCACAGCGGGTCACGCCCTACCTCTACGGGATCTCCACCCAGAGTGGGCTCACGGCCAGCCTGGAACTCCAGGGGGTGACGCAGCGCGACTGGGAGTCGGTCGACGCCGCCCGCATCGAAGGGCGCGACACCCTGATCGTTGCCGACAGTGGCGACAACCGCGACTCGTGGCGGGACTATGTACTCTGGTTCGTCCCCGAGCCGGGCTCACTCGACTCCCGCAAGACGCTTCAGGTCGGTCCCGATACACTGCTGCGATATCGCTACCCGGACGGCCCCGCCGATACCGAGGCCATGGTTTTCGATCATCACAGTGACCAGATCTTGCTGCTGACCAAGCGAGAGGACCCGCCGCGCCTGCACGGCCTGCCTCTCGACGCCCGCGTGCGGGTCGACATGTCAGCGGAACGCTCCAATCGCGAACGGCTGGAAGCAGCCCCGGTGACCCAGGCATCGCTCATCGGGACGATGAGCCGACTGCCCCCCACCGACCCGATCAACTGGCTGCTCTCGCCCCTGACCGGCAGCCAGACCAACCGGCCCACCGGCATGGCCCTGAGCTCCGACGGCAGCCTACTGGCCGTGTTGACCTATTCATCGCTGTATTTCTTCCATCGACCGGCGGGGGCGTCTTGGGATGCGGCCATCCAGCGCATCGCCGCCTCGCGCTCACTGCCCCGCATCGACCAGTGGGAAGGCATCGCCTTTTCTGCCGACGACCAACAGCTTTACGTGGTCCGCGAGGGCAGTGGGCCGGGCAATCTGATCCGGCTGGACGTTCCCGCCTCGTTGCAGCCAGACTCGCCCTGAAGGGGCGGGCAAGCGCGGGATCAGACCGGCTAAGATTCATTCAGGGCTTGCCCGAGGCAGGTCCGACCCGATTGAGAGGAGGCCACATGGAAGAAACAATCCGACGACATGTGTATGTCAGCGGAGGGGTGCAGGGCGTGTTTTTCCGGGACTTCACCCGCCGCAAGGCATTGGCCCTGGGACTGGCCGGCTGGGCCCGCAATCTTGCCGATGGTCGGGTCGAGATCGTGCTGGAAGGAGCGCCGGGCGCCGTGGAGACGATGCTCGACCTGTTGAGGGAAGGCCCGCCGCAGGCCCGGGTCAAGGACCTGAGCAGCAACGCCGAGCCAGCCGAAGGCCACAGCGGCTTTCAGGTACGTTAACCGCTCCCCCCATCGCCCGGCACGGCTGGCTGCACGTGCGGCCCGCACTCGATGCACATGCAGGCCATCCTACCGAACAGGTCTCTCCGTGATCGGACTGGCCGCGAAAGCGACTCTCATCCTCAACCGGCCAGGCCGAAGGCCGCCAGACCGATCTGGTAGACCCCGAAGGCGATCACCATGCCACCGGCAAAGCGCCG
Organism: Halothiobacillus sp.; assembly: GCA_011389965.1. Taxonomy (GTDB): domain Bacteria; phylum Pseudomonadota; class Gammaproteobacteria; order Halothiobacillales; family Halothiobacillaceae; genus Guyparkeria. The sequence continues at coordinate 4,084 of JAABTF010000048.1, read as the reverse complement.
CACCCAGGGACGCCGCACGAAGGCGGACAGTTGCCCGGCGAACGCCCCCATCGCCAGCAGGTTGGGCAGGGTGCCCAGACCGAAGCCCAGCATCAGCAGGCCGCCCTGCAATGGGCTGCCCGCCGACAGGGCCCAGATCAGCACGCTATAGACCAGCCCGCAGGGCAGCCACCCCCACACCAGACCCAGGCCGAAGGCCTGCGTCGGCGTGGTCACCGGCATCAGTCGCCTGCCGACCGGCTCGATAAAGCGCCACAGCCGTGACCCGGCCCGCTCGATGCGGGTCAGCCCGAACCACCAGCCGCCCACATACAGCCCCATCAGGATCATGAAGCCGCCGGCGATCACCAGCAGCAGCAACTGCGCGTTCTGCATCGGCACCAGCGACATGCCCAGCAAGCCGATGCCCCCGGCGATGACGCCGGCGAGGGTGTAAGAGGTGATCCGGGCCAGATTGTAGGCCAGCAGGTAGGGAAACAGTCGCGCGAAGCGCTCGCGCTTTTCCGCCGGCAGGCCGAAGGTCAGGGCCCCGACGATCCCGCCACACATGCCCACGCAGTGCACCCCGCCGAAGAATCCCACGGCCAGCGCGGCAAAAAAGCTGATGTTTTCCGGCATGCATTCTCTCGAGGTTTGGGTTTCGTGGGCACTCTCGCCAGCGGATGGCGGTTCGCTCGGGGTTTGCTTCTCGTACAATGGGTCGGATGAGCAACTCCCTGGACATCACCGACCCCGCCAGCATTCTCGCGTATATCGAGGCCAATCGCGATGGCCTGTCGCTGCGTCATTTGCCGCGCATCGACCGGCAGATCCGCCGACTCCAGGAGACGCCGCGCGGCCAGCGCGATCACACCGAGCAGGCCCTGCACCGCCTGCTCGACCAGGTGACGACCGCCGCCGACGAAGTGGCAGCCCGCGAAGCGCTGTCCATCCACATTCGCTACCCCGACGACTTGCCGGTGAGCGGCGCCCGAGACGAAATCCAGGCAGCCCTGGCGGCTCACCCGGTCACCATCATTGCCGGCGAGACCGGCTCCGGCAAGACCACCCAGATACCCAAGATGCTGCTGGAACTGGGCTACGGACGGCGCGGCATGATCGCGCACACCCAGCCGCGGCGGATCGCGGCGCGCAACGTCGCCAGCCGGCTGGCCGAAGAGCTCGACGACGGCGAGGACGGCGGTGATGGGCGCACGGCGGTGGGCTACAAGGTGCGTTTCTCCGACCAGACCCGCCCCAACAGCCGCGTGGCGGTGATGACCGACGGCCTGCTGCTCGCCGAGTTGCAGCACGACCGCGACCTGTTGCGCTACGACGCGCTGATCATCGACGAGGCCCACGAGCGCAGCCTCAACATCGATTTTCTGCTCGGCGTGATGAAGCGCCTGCTCAAGCGCCGCCCGGAATTCCGGCTGGTGATCACCTCGGCGACTATCGACCCGGAACGCTTTGCCGAGCATTTCACCGACGCGCGCGGCCACCGTCCCCCCATCGTCTCCGTCAGCGGCCGCGGCTATCCGGTCGAGGTGCGCTACCGCCCGCCCGAGGCTGACCGAAACGAAGAATTGGGCTCGACCCTCGCCCGCGGCGTGGCCGATGGGGTCGACGAACTGATTCACGAGGGTCCCGGCGACATCCTGGTATTCCTGCCCGGCGAGCGCGAAATCCGCGAGACCGAACGGGTGCTCTCCGGCCGCGGCTTGCGCCACACGGAGATCCTGCCGCTGTACGCGCGGCTGTCGGCAGCCGACCAGCAGCGCGTCTTCGCCCCCCACGCCGGGCGACGCATCGTGCTCTCGACCAACGTCGCCGAGACCTCGCTGACCGTCCCCGGCATCCATTACGTGATCGACTCGGGCGTGGCGCGCATCAGTCGCTACCATCCGCGCGCCCGGCTGCAGAAGCTGGGCATCGAGCCGATCTCGCAGGCCTCGGCCAACCAGCGGGCCGGGCGATGCGGTCGGATCGCCCCGGGGGTGTGCATCCGCCTGTTCGACGAAGAGGATTACCACAAGCGCTCCCCCTTCACCGATCCGGAGATCCTGCGGAGCAATCTCGCCTCGGTGCTGCTGCAACTCGATTCGCTCAAGCTCGGTCGCGCGGAGGACTTCCCCTTCATCGAACCGCCCGAATCGCGCCAGCTGGCCACGGCCCGCAAGCACCTGTTCGAACTGCATGCGCTGGACGAGCAAGGACAGCTGACGCAGATCGGCCGGCGACTCTCCCGCCTGCCGATCGACCCGGCCCTGGGGCGGATGATCGTCGCGGCCCGCGAGCACGGCGATCGCGCCACCGAGGACATGCTGGTACTGACCGCCTTTCTCGCCATCCAGGATCCACGCGAGCGGCCGGCCGAGGCCCGTGGCGCGGCCGATGCCGCCCATCGCGAGTTCGCCCTGGCCGAGTCGGACTTCGCCTCGGCATTGTCACTCTGGTCGGCCTGGCACGAAACACGCCGCCACAAGAGCCGCCGCCAGGCACGTCAGTGGGCCATGAAGCGTTTTCTCAACGCCAATCGCCTGATCGAATGGCACGACCTGGTCGGCCAATTGCGCCAATCCGTCGACGAGATGTTCCGTATCCGCCTGCCGGCGTTCGAACCGATCGTCATGCCGGACAAGCCCGAGGAGGGGGAGAAACAGAAACTGCCCGCCGACTTGGCCGGACGGATCGACCAGCTGCATCAATCGGCGTTGGCCGGCCTGCTCGACCAGATCGGCATGCGCGACCCCGCTCCGCCGAAAAGCTACCAGCAGGCTGCCGGGGACCATCGGGGCAAGAAACGCCGCGCCCCGACCGTCTACCTGGGCGCCCACAACCGTCGGTTCTACCTGTTCCCCGGCTCGGTGACCGTCAAGGCGCAACCCAAGTGGGTCGTGGCCGCCGAGATCGTCGAGACCTCCAAGGTCTTCGCGCGGATGAACGCCCCCATCAATCCGCGCTGGCTGGAACCCCTGGCCGCGCATCTGATCACCCGCGAGCACAACGAACCCACCTGGGATGCGAAATCCGGTCGTGTGACGGCCTTCGAAACCGTGCGCCTGTTTGGCCTGCCAATCGTCACCAAGCGGCGCGTCGACTTCGGGGCCATCGATCCGGTCGCCGCACGGGATGTCTTCATCCGCCGCGCGCTGGTGGAACGGGATTTCGAATCGGCCCAGCCATTCTGGCAACACAATGAGGCGCTGATCGAGGAGATCCAAACGCTCGAGGCCAAGCTGCGCCGACCGGCTTTTCTGGTCGATGACCAAGCGCTCTACGACTTCTACCAAGCCCGTCTGCCGGCCGACGTCACCGATGCACGCAAGCTCAATCACTGGATCAAGAAGGATCGCGCTGCGGCGGCCAGCCTGGAACTGACGCGCGACGACCTGCTGGCCACCGAGCCCGACGACCGGCGGCTGTCCGAGCTGCCCGACCACTGGCAGGCGGGGCGTTATCGGCTCAGGCTGGGCTATCACTTCGCCCCGGGCGAGCCGGACGACGGCGTGAGCCTGTATGTGCCCCTCGGGCTGCTCAATCGCATCGATGCCACGCCCACCACGCACCTCGTTCCGGGCCTGCGCCGCGAGAAGATCGAGGCGATGATTCGTGCGCTGCCCAAGGCCGAACGCCGGCATTTCGTTCCGGCCCCCAGCTTCGCCGAGGCGGTCGAGGACCGCATCAGTGACACCTACATCTCGCTCTCCCAGGCCGTAGCCGACGAATTGCGTCGCATGACCGGTCACGAGGTGGATCCCACCCTCTTCAACGAGCAGAAACTGCCCGAGCACCTGCGCATGCGTTTCGTCGCCGTCGACGAGGATGGCGAGCCCGTCGATGCCGATCGCGACATCAATGCCCTGCGCGGACGACTGGCCCAGCGGGCGCAGGAGGCGTTCAACCAGCGCAGCAAGCACCGCCTCGAGGACCACCAGACCACCGAGTGGGACTTCGACGCATTGCCGGAAAAGCTCACCGTCGAGAGCGCCGGGGCCGAAGTGGAGGCCCACCCTGCCCTCATGGATCGCGGTGATTGCGTGGCCATCGAGTTGATCGATGACCCCGAGCGGGCCCGTCTGGTCCATGACGCCGGCGTAGTCCG
>JAABTF010000110.1 GCA_011389965.1 Halothiobacillus sp. | reverse complement strand
CCGGTTTCCGCGAGTTCCAGCGCCTGCGCCAGGCCGAGGGTCGTAGCCAGGCGCAGATCATCGACGGGGTCGAGCGTGCCATGCGGGTGGCGGAGCATCGCCAGATCGACCAGCTCGAAGAGGGTGTGCCGTTCCTGGCCACGGTGGGGTCGGTGAGCCCTTACGTGGGGCTGTTCGGTACCGTGTGGGGGATCATGAGCGCATTCATGAACCTCGGCACCATGCAGAGCGCGACCCTGGCCGCGGTGGCACCGCCCATCGCCGAGGCCCTGATCGCCACGGCCATGGGCCTGTTTGCCGCCATTCCCGCGGTCATCGCCTACAACCGTTACACCGGCCGAGTCGACTGGCTCGCCGGCCGCTACGAGAACTTCGTCGACGAATTCCTGGGGCTGCTGCAGCGCCAACTGGGGGGCAAGTAACCCATGGCGCGTCGTACGCGGCGGTCCCGGCGCATGCTCGCGGAGATCAACGTCGTCCCGTACATCGACGTGATGCTGGTGCTGCTGGTGATTTTCATGGTGACCGCGCCAATGCTCCAGCAGGGTGTTGAGGTCGAGCCGCCGCAGGCCGCGGCCAGCCCGCTGGAAGACACCGACGAGCCGCCCTTGCTGATCACCGTCAACCGTGACGGCGAGTATTTCGTCAACAAGAGCGACAATCCCAAGGCACCGGTGACCCTGACCACCGTCACCGAACTGGTGGCGGCCGCCCGGTCGGTCGACCCCGAGACCCCGGTTTTGGTGAAGGGGGATCGCGCCTCGAATTACGATTCCGTCATGCAGGCCATGGTGGCCGCCCAGCAGGGCGGCGCGGCCAAGGTCGGCTTGGTGACCGATTCGGACTCGGCCGCGCAAGACGGGGAGGGGCAGTAGATCATGCTGGCAATGATGGCGCGCATGCCCTTGGCCGTTATTCTGGCGGTTTTGCTGCACTTGGTCCTGGTGCTGGTGATGCTGCTCAACAACCCCTGGAAGGACGACAAGCCGTCAGTCAGTGGCGAGGCTGAAACCCTGCCCACGCCGAGCATCGAGGCCGAATCCGTCTCCTCCGAGGCGATCGAGCGCCAGGCCCAGCGTCTCGAGCAGGAGCGTGAGGCCCGCGAGCGCGAACGGACCGAGGCCGAGCGTGCCGCGGAACAGGCCGCGGCCGCCCGTCGTGCCGAGGAGGCGCGGGCAGAACAGATCCAGGCCCTGCGCGAGGAACGGGAGAAGGCTGCCGAGTCGGAGCAAAAACGCCTGGAGGCACTGCGTGAAGCCCGCGCCGAGGCCGAGGCGGCCCGCGAGCAGGCCCGACAGGAAGCCGAGGCCGCGCGCCGCGAGGCACAGGAAGCGGCCGAACGGCGCGAAGCCGAGGAAGCGGCCGCCGAGAAGGCCCGGCGCGAGGCGGAGGAGCAGGCCCGCCAGGAGGCCGCGGAAAAAGCGCGCCGCGAAGCCGAGGAGAAGGCGCGCCGTGAGGCGGAAGAGAAAGCACGCCAGGAGGCAGAGGAGAAGGCACGCCGCGAGGCGGAAGAGCAGGCGCGCAAAGCGGCTGAAGCAAAGGCTCGTCGGGAGGCCGAGGAGCAGGCTCGCAAGGAAGCCGAGGAAAAAGCCCGTCAGGCGGCCGCGGAGAAGGCGCGTCGCGAGGCCGAGGCACAAGCCGCTCGCGAGCAAGCCGCCCGCGAGGCCCGCGAACAGGCCCTTCGCGAGCAGCTTGCCGCCGAGCAGCGCCAGCAGGCCGAGCGAGATGCGCTGCAAAAGTGGGCGACGGCGATCCAATCGAAGGTCCGGCAGAACTGGCAGCGTCCGCGCGGCGCCAAGGTCGGTTGGACCTGCACGGTCACCGTCCGACAGGACCAGGACGGTCGGGTACGGGACGTGACGGTGGAAAGCTGTGACGGCGACCGTTTGTTCGAGCGTTCCGTGGTGCAGGCGATCGAGGCGGCCTCGCCGCTGCCCAAGCCGGAGATCGACTCTATCTTCCAGGAAGAGCTCCGTTTCAATTTCAAACCGGAATAACCGGACACAGCCGGGGTGAGCCAGATGACAGTACTGGTCTTTTTGCAGCGTTCGTATCGCCTGGCGGCGACCGCCGTCATGGCAGGGCTGTTTTTATTCGCCGTGCCGGCACACGCGGCGCTCGAAATCGATATCAGTGGCGGCACCGAGACCGGCGTGCCACTCGCCGTCGTGCCATTCGATCAGCCCGACGGTGTCGACGACCTGGCCCGCATCATTGGTGACGACCTGGCCCGCTCCGGACTGTTTGCGCCGATCGGCCGTGAGGCCATGCCGGCTCGTCCGTCGTCCCCGCAGCAATTGCGCATCGACGACTGGCGCGCGGGCAAGGCCCGTTATCTGGTCATGGGCGACGTGCAGCGCCAGGGCAACGAGATGCGTGTGCGTTTCTACCTGATCGACGTCAGTTCCGGCGGGCGCCTGGCTGGCAGTCAGATCACCGCCAGTGCGGATGCCGACCGCTCGGTGGCCCACCGCATCAGCGACATCGTCTACGAGGAGCTCACCGGGGAGCGCGGCGCGTTTTCCACCCGGTTGGCCTACGTGACAGAGCGCGGCCGCGGCGACGATCGCACCTATACCTTGCAGATTGCCGATTCCGACGGCGCCAACCCCCGTACGGTGCTCGAATCCCCCTACCCGATCATGTCGCCCAGTTGGTCCGCGGACGGCGGTCGGCTGGCCTACGTCTCCTTCGAGGGCAACCGCTCGGCGATCTGGGTCCAGGACCTGTCCACCGGCGAGCGCTTCCAGTTGACCGACTTCCCCGGCATCAACGGGGCACCGGCCTGGTCGCCGCGCGGCGACAAGATAGCCGTGACCCTGTCCAAGGGGGGCAATCCGGATATCTACATCATCGAGCTCGACACCCGGCGCTCCCAGCGCC
>JAABTF010000021.1 GCA_011389965.1 Halothiobacillus sp. | reverse complement strand
GTCCATACACGATCGCGCGGGCCTCCGGGTGGCGACGGCGCAGCCGTTCATGGCGCTGGCGGGCCGGATTGACCCGGTGGCCGTGCTCGACGACCAGCAGCCCGCCCGGCAGCAGCAGGCAGGCCTGTTCGGGCAGGGTGGCCAGCAGGACCTCGGTGTCGGCCGGCCATTGCGCCGGGGTGTCGTTGTTGCCGCGGACGGCGACCACGTGTCCGGTTAGGGGGTCGAGTTGGCGCAGTTCGCCGGGGTCGAGCAGATCGCCGGCATGCACGATCACGTCCGCCCGGGCCAGCAGGGGCAGCAGGTTGCTGTCCAGCGTGGCGTGCGTGTCGGCGATCAGTCCCAGCGTGACGCGGCGACGATCACTCAGGTCCAGTCGTGTTGCGTGAGTCGTCACAGTTGCTTTCCTTGCGGCGGGCCGTCCAGCGGCGCAGGTAGGCGTAGGCGGTGATTGCCGCCAGCGCGGCCAGGGCAGTCCCGCCCAGCCAGTCGATGCCCACGGCGTGTCCCTCTGGGGCCGATTGTGGCAGGGCCCAGTCGAAATTCAGCCAGAGCAGGTCGAGAGTGATGCCTGCGATCAGCGCGCAGAGGATCACGCAGGTCAGGTAGATCCCGATCAGGCGCGTGCCGAAATGGCGGCGCAGGATGCCCAGCGTGCCGATGTTGGTTGCCGGTCCGGCCAGCAGGAACACCAGCGCCGCGCCGGGCGACATGCCGGCGACCAGCAGGCCGGCGGCGATGGGGGTGGAGGCCGTGGCGCAGACGTACATGGGGATGCCGATCACGGCCATCAGCAGGTAGCTGCCCGCCACTCCCCAGGGGCTGTCGAAAAAGCCATCCGGGATCAGCACCACCGCGGTCGCGGCGATCACCAGGCCGAAGACCATCCACGGCATGATGTCGAGCAGCACCTGGCCGAAGGCGTAGGAGAAGCCGCCGGACAGGCGTGCGCCGGTCGACGTGGGGTCGATGGTGGCCTTGTCGGTCGAGCAGCAGTCCGATTCGGCCGGTTCGCTGCTGCAACAGCTCGCCGGCTCGTCGCCACTCTTGCTGCCTTCGCTGTCGGTGTGGGCCGATTCGCCGCCGCAGCAGGCCGTCTCTTCCGCAGGCGGCGTCGTTGCCGGCGCCGGGCCGGCGAAGCGCCCGCTGACCAGGCCGGTGATGATCGCGCCGATCACCGCCGCGATCGGGCGGGCGATGGCGTAGACCGGGCCCAGCAGGCCGAAGCTGACGCTTATCGAATCCGGGCCGGTCTCGGGCGTGGCCACCAGGAAGGCCATCGACGGCCCCCGGCCGGCGCCGGCATCGCGCAGGCCCAGCGTGGCCGGGACCACCCCGCAGGAGCACAGCGGCAAGGGGGCGCCGATCAGCGCGGCGCGCACGGTCGCGCCGGTCGACTCGCCGGAGAGGTAGCGGGCGATGGCCAGGCGGTCGGAGAAGGCCTTGATCAACGCCGCGATCACCAGCCCCAGCAGCAGCCAGGGGGCCGCCTCCAGGGTCAGGTAGAGCAGTTCGTTGAGCCATTGCATCATTTTTCAGCCTCCCGTTTGCACTGCCACGATCGGCTTTGCGCCATCCCCGAGTGTCGCACAGATGGGGCGGGTCTCAGCGCGTCTCGAGATGATCGCGCGCGATGCGGTCGCGCACCTCGCGCCAGGCACGCCGGCTGATGGCCAGGGGCTGCTCCAGATGATGCAGGTGGCAATGATGCTGCCCCTGATCATGGCTGACCGAGAGCAGGTAGCGCGGATTGATCAAGCTATTGCGATGCAGCCGCAGCAATCGGCCGCCGAATTGCGCCTCGAGTTCGTTGAGACTGGTCTCGAGCCAGGCCTCGCGGCGCTGCCCCGGGTTGGTCGGGCTGGCCGGATCGAGGAAATACAGGTGGGTGGCCTTATCCTCGGCGACCGCGGCGATCAGGTGTTCGGCCCCGAGCAACAGTTCCTCCCGGCCGACCCGTACGCACAGCCCGGTCCGGCCCGCCTGCTGACAGCGGGTCGGTTGGGCCGCCCGCTGGACCGCCGCCCGCAGGGCCTCCGTCTCCACCGGCTTGAGCAGGTAGCCCGCCGGGGCCGTCTCGCTGGCGGCCAGCGCCCGGTCGGCGTGCGCCGTGGTGAACACGATCGCCGGCGGCAGCTCCATGTCGCGCCAGCGCCGCGCCAGCGCGATGCCGTCTTCCCCCGGCATGCCGATGTCGAGCAGCACCAGGTCGGGCTCCAGCGACATCAGGCGATCCGCCTCCCGGCCATTGCCGGCCTCGCCGACCACCTCCATGCCGCCCAAGCCGTCCAGCAGCCGGCGCAAGCGGCTGCGGGCCAGTGGTTCATCGTCGACGATCAACACGCGCATCAACGTTCCTCCCCCGTGCCTTTCGCCGCTTCCGGTTCCCGGCGCGGGATCACCAGCTTGACCCGGAAGCGATCCTCCACCGGGCCGGCCCGCAGCGAGGCCCGGTCACCGAACAGCATCGCCAGCCGATCGCGGATATTGGCCAGCGCCATGCCGTTGCCGTCGTGTTCGCCCGCCTCGTCACCGGGCAGCCAGTCGTTCTCGATCACCAGGCTGATGGCGTCACGCCCCGCCAGGCATTCGATCCGGATGAGCCTGGAGGTGGTGGCGCGCTCGACGCTGTGGCGCACGGCGTTCTCCACCAGTGGCTGCAGGGTCAGCACCGGCAGCACGGCCTCGGGCAGCGGGTCGGGCAGGTGCCATTCCACGCCCAGGCGCTCACCCAGGCGCCATCCTTCCAGCTCCAGGTAGCGCCGGGTCAGGTCGATTTCCTCGCTCAGCCGGCTGACGTTGTCCGCCGCCAGGGCCGCGCGGAAAACGCGCGACAGGTCGAGCACCGCCTGTTCGGCGGCCTCGGGGCGGGTGTTGATCAGCTCGGCGACCGTGTTGAGGCTGTTGAACAAAAAATGCGGCCGGATGCGGGCGTGCAGGGCGGACAGTTCCGCCTCGCTGCGCGCGTTGATCTGGCGGGCGTTGGCCAGGTGGAGGGAAAACACCCAGATGCCGATCAGGCCCACCACCAGCGCGATGGCCGCGTTGTGCAGCACGAACCGACCCGGCGACTCCCCCGGCTGCCAGCCGATGCCCAGCAGGGCCTGGAAGGCGATGACGCTGGTGACGGCGGTGACCGCCAGAAGTACCAGCATGATCACGGCCAACAGGGCGGGCAGGGGCAATCGATCGAGCAGGCGGTGCCCGGCGCAGAGAATGCCCACGGTGACCAGGGCGATCCAGGTGACCAGCCACAAGGTGGTGCCGAAGCGCGCCCAGCGATCTGCCCCCAGGCCCGGCACCAGGGTAAGCAGCAGCGAGAGGGCCACGCCCAGCATCAGGGTAATCAGGATCACCCGCGCGGTGCAGAACGCCGGCAGCGCTGCGGTCAGCAGCGGGCGCCGGGTGGCAGTCGTGGGCCGGTTGGCGGTTGGGTCTGGCGACACGGGCGACTCCTTTCGCATCAGGGACCTAATGGCCCCGCTCGGTCGTCTATCTTGCCTCAAGGCGGCGGGCGAATCGATCCGCTGGGATCGACCCTCCGGACCGGCGGGCCGGCTGCGATATACTCGCCACACTTGAGGGAAGGTCTACACGAGTCCGATACCGCTCTGCGCGCCCTTCGGGGCCTGGCGAGCCGCCCGTGCTCCGCGTTGCGCCGCCTTGCCGTGGCCACCGGCACGCCGGCGCCGCCGCGCCTTGATCACGGACCGCTCGCCGGGCCAGAGCGGCATCGGATTCGTGCAGACCTTCCCTAGCTGGCCGCTCGCGGTCAGCGCCGCGAATCCGCGAACCGAATTGCCGAGGACAGGACATGACCGAGCGCGCAGACGATAGCCAGGCCCCCAAGCTGTGGGGCGGACGATTCTCCGAGCCCACCGACGCCTTCGTCGAGGCCTTCACCGCCTCGATCGGCTTTGACCAGCGCCTCTATGACGAGGACATCACCGGCTCGATCGCCCACGCCCGCATGCTCGCGCGCGTTGGCGTGATCGCCGAGGACGAGGCCAAGAAGATCGTCCGCGGCCTCGAGGACATCCGCGGCGAGATCGAGCGCGGCGACTTCGCCTGGTCGGTGGAGCTCGAGGACGTGCACATGAACATCGAGGCGCGCCTGATCGACCGCATCGGCGACGTGGGCAAGAAGCTGCACACCGGCCGCTCGCGCAACGACCAGGTGGCCACCGACATCCGCCTGTTCATGCGCCGCGCCGTCGACGCCATCATCAGCGAGGCCAACCGCCTGCGCCTCGGGCTGGTGGACCTGGCCGAGGCCGAGGCCGAGACCGTCATGCCCGGCTTCACCCACCTGCAGGTGGCCCAGCCGGTCAGCTTCGGTCACCACCTGCTCGCCTGGCACGACATGCTCGAGCGCGACGTCGAGCGGCTGATCGACACCCGCAAGCGCATCAACATCATGCCGCTGGGCTCCGCGGCGCTCGCCGGCACCTCCTACCCGCTCGACCGCGACTGGGTGGCCACCCAGCTGGGCTTCGACGGCATCAGCGAGAATTCCCTCGACGCGGTCTCCGATCGCGACTTCCAGATCGAATTCCTCTCCGCGGCGTCCATCCTGATGATGCACCTGTCGCGCATGAGCGAGGAACTGGTGCTCTGGACCTCGGCGCAGTTCAACTTCATCGAGCTGCCCGACCGCTTCTGCACCGGCAGCTCGATCATGCCGCAGAAGAAGAACCCCGACGTCCCCGAGCTGGTGCGCGGCAAGACCGGCCGCGTCTACGGCAGCCTGTTCTCCCTGCTCACCCTGATGAAGAGCCAGCCGCTGGCCTACAACAAGGACAACCAGGAGGACAAGGAGCCGGTCTTCGACACCGTCGACACCCTGCTGGGCTCACTGCGCGCCTTTGCCGACATGATCCCGGCCATCGTTCCCAACCGCGAGCGCCTGCGCGAGGCCGCCCGCCAGGGCTTCTCCACCGCCACCGACCTGGCCGACTACCTGGTCCGCCGCGGCGTGGCCTTCCGCGATGCCCACGAGATCGTCGGCAAGGCCGTGCGCCACGCCACCGAGAAGGGCTGCGATCTGGCCGACCTGCCGCTGGCCGAACTGCAGGCGCTATCCGGCCATATCGACAAGGACGTCTTCGAGGTGCTCACCGTCGACGGTTCCATGGCCGCCCGAGACCTGCCGGGTGGTACCGCGCCCAAGCGGGTGCGGGCACGGGCCGTGGCGGCAAGGGCAGCGCTGGATGCGTTCAAGATCGCCTGATCCATCAGGGAACAGTTAAGCCATAGCGAGATCATCCATTTTTGTAATGGATGCTTGTGGCTTTAGTGAGCGAGCCTGTCGAAATTAGTAGTCATTCGCCCGCCGCGTAGTGAGCGTTAGGCCTGAGTGGAATGCCTACAGCTTTGTAACGGGCTAACGGGGCTTCTCCATCCCAGCTGTCGGGCATTTTCCTGTTGAGGCCTGCGGAGTTAAGAAGCTTGTCCTCTTTCTTTGTTATCCAGACGGTCGTGTTGAATTGCTCGAGTGTCGCGCGAATGGAATCAAGAGTGACCGTCCCAAGAGATCGAAGTCTTCGTTGCAAATAGACGAATGGGACAGCGTGGTCATAGACCAACTTGCTTTCCCCTGTTGAAAGGCCGGTGGCTGCTTTTGAACGATATTTAGCGGCCGCCAACTTGGAGCCGAACCTCCGCTCCCAGAGGAAATGGACTGGTTCGCGCAACGCCTTTGAGTATGCAGAGGGCGGCATTCCCAGCGCGCTAACGTGCTGGCAGTAGTGGACTGCTTCCGCGATCAGCTCTAGGCGAGCGGTCTCGCTCATCGTTGGTCTGGACAAGTGTCCCTCTCTTTTTTTTAAACATTCCGTGTTGTCAGCTGTTCCTACCTACTTAAACGCTGATCTTGTCAGCGTGGCACCTAGCCAAGCTGAGATGTCATCCAACTCGTTAGGCAGAATGCCGTGCTCGACGGGATAATGCCGCTCGGTCACATTGCTCAGGCCGCATTCCTTGAGGAAGTCATTCAGTCGTCCGGCAGCCTGGACCGGGATCAGTGAGTCATGTTCGCCGTGGCCGATGAACACCGCCGGATCGCGGCCGTCGGTGGGCTTTTCGGTCTGCTCGGGGGCGGGGAGCCAGGTGGAGAGCATGATGGCGGCCAGCGGCGGGCGCGGCAGGCCCAGCATCAGCCGCGTGGCGAGCACGCCGCCCTGCGAGAAGCCGCCGAGGATGTAGGGGTCGTCGCCCACCTGATCGGCGATATCCTGTTGCAGGTCGGCGGTGATGCCGGCCAGCCCATCGTGGTCGACGCCGATGCTGCCGTCTTCGGCTACCAGGTCGAACCAACTGGGCATGGCCAGCCCGCCGTTGATCGATACCGGCGAGACCGGGGCATCGGGGCGATGCACGCGCCAGTGGTGATCGGTCAGGGGCAGGCGCTCGGTGATCAGGTCGCTTACCGGGGCCAGGTCGTCACCATCGGCGCCGAGGCCGTGGAAGAGGATCAGGTGCAGTGGTCGTGTCATGGCACGGTTGTCCTGTGTGGAAACGTGGGGTCACGGTGCCCTATAGTCTCGCACGGCATTCAGCAATCAGGAGAACACATGGCAGGGGAATTCGACCACCGGGCCGACCGTCGCGACTACCTCCACGGCAAGCTGCATCGAGACGACCTGGCCGCCGAGCCGGTCGATCAGCTGGCGCGCTGGCTGGTGGCGGCGCGCGAGGCGGACAACTTCGATCCGACCGCCATGTGCGTCTCCACCGCCTCGGCGGACGGCTGGCCGTCGGCGCGCTACGTGCTGCTCAAGCATTACGACGAGCGGGGGCTGTGCTTTTACACCGATACCCGCAGCCGCAAGGGCCGCGAGCTGGCGGAGAACCCGCGCGCCGCGCTGACCTTCTTCTGGCCGGAGACCGATCGGCAGGTGCGCGTGGCCGGCATCGTCGAACGGTTGTCGGAGGAGGACAACGAGGCCTATTTCCGCCAGCGCCCGCGCGGCTCGCGGCTGGCGGCGATTACTTCCATCCAGAGCGCGGCGATCGAGTCGCGCGAGATCCTCGAGCGGCGTTTCGAGGAGATGGCCGAGCGCTACCCGCAAGGCGAGGTGCCGCGCAATGCCGCCTGGGGCGGTTTCCGCGTGGTGCCGCGGGAATGGGAATTCTGGCAGGGCCGCGCCTCGCGGCTGCACGATCGCTTCGCCTATGTGCGGGACGGCGACGGCTGGCGCATCGAACGGTTGATGCCGTGACTGACCGCGACAAGCTCGAACGCGTGCAGATGGAGCCCGGCTGGCGCGAGGCGCTGGCGCCGGTGCTGCTGGACGATTCCATGCAGGAGTTGCGCGAGCGCCTGCGGGCCGAGCGCCAGTCCGGCGAGGTGATCCACCCGCCGGCCGACGAGTGGTTCCGTGCCTTCAATCACACGCCGCTGGACCAGGTCCGCGTGGTCATTCTCGGCCAGGACCCCTACCCCACGCCGGGGCACGCCAATGGGCTGTGTTTCTCGGTGCGCCCGGACGTGCGCCCGCTGCCGAAATCGCTGCAGAACATTTTTCGCGAGCTCAAGGACGATCTGGGCATCGAGAACACCGGAGGCGACCTGACCCATTGGGCCGATCAGGGTGTGCTGCTACTCAATGCCGTGCTTACCGTCGCCTCCGGCAGCCCGGCCTCGCATCGCGGGATGGGCTGGGAGGCGCTGACCGACGAGGCCATTCGCGTGCTGGCAGAGCAGCCGCGCCCGATCGCCTTCGTCTTCTGGGGCGCACAGGCGCAGAAAAAGGCCGCGCACGTGCACCGGCCCGAGCACCTGGTGATCAAGAGCCCCCACCCCTCGCCGCTGTCGGCCTACCGCGGGTTTTTCGGCTCGCGACCGTTCTCGCGCATCAACGCGTTCCTCGAATCACACGGCGAGGAGCCGATCGACTGGCGCACCGGGGGCTAGTCATCCGACTCGAAGCCTCGCGGCGACTGACGCCTTCGCTTGCCAGCTGAGCCTCAACGGAGCCCCACTGTAGGAGCGCCTTTCAGGCGCGATGCCACCCGGCGCCACCTTGCCATTTCGCGGCTAAAGCCGCTCCTACAGCAGCCCGCGTTCGGCCATGGAAATGCAGGGCCGGCCCACGATGACGTGATCCAGCAGGCGCACGTCGATCAGGTTCAAGGCATCGCGCAGGCGCTCGGTGATGCGCCGGTCGGCGTCACTGGGCTCGGCCACGCCGGAAGGGTGGTTGTGGGCGAGGATCACGGCGGCGGCGTTGTGTCCCAGCACGGCCCGCACCACCTCGCGCGGGTGGACGGCGGCCTGGTCGATGGTGCCGAAGAACAATCGCTCGAAGGCCAGCACCCGGTGGCGATTGTCCAGATACAACGCGCCGAACACCTCCTGGGTCTCCCCGTCTAGCTCGGCCTGCAGAAAGCGGAACACCGCCTGCGGGCTGGCGATGTCCGGGCCGACCTGCAGGTCTTCGGCGAAGTGGCGTCGGGCCAGTTCGAGGACTGCCTGCAGTTGGCAGAACTTGGCGTCGCCCAGCCCGCGGGCCTTGGAGAAGTCGGTTCGGGAGGCACTGAGTAGCGCGCTGATCGAACCGAAATGCGACAACAGATCCCGGGCGAGGTCGACCGCCGAGCGGCCACTCACCCCGGTGCGCAGGAAGATCGCCAGTAGTTCGGCGTCGGAAAGGCTCGCCGGCCCGCGGGCCAGCAGTCGTTCGCGGGGCCGCTCGGTGGTCGGCCAGTCGGTGATGCGCATGGTGATTCCCTCCCTGGAATCTCATGACGGGGGTCGATCGGTTCAGTCCGGCGGACGCGCCCCCAGCAGGATGCCCTGTCCGCGCCACTGTGCCAGCTGCTCGCCGGCAAAGCCCAGCAGTTCGTCGGCGGGCCGGCCGAAGACCTCGGCCAGCTGCGCGACGATCTCGCGGCCGGTGCGGTCCTCGGCCTCGGTGAGCGCGAGCAATAGTTGCGCGCTGCCGGGCGAGAGGGTCAGCGCAAACGGTGCGCCGTTTGCGTCGCGGTGCAAGGCAAGATGATGCATGCCCTCCGGCGGGATCGCGGGTGTCTCGCCAGCCTCGAGGCTCGCGGCGATGCGGTCGACCGGGTAGGCGGTCACCATCAGGCGGACCAGCGAGGAGACCACCGGCTGACCGGCGAGCAGGTCCCCTTGCGCGTCGAGATCGGACGGGGCGGGTGCGGAGTCCTCGGCCATCAGATCGAAGCGTGCCAGCTCGTAGGCGGCCAGTTCGCGTTGCCAGTCGGTCAACTCGGGCCTTTCCTGGAGGAAGGCAAGGAACTCCCCCGGCAGGTCGCGCAGGATCGGCGAATGCGCCGGGTGGTCGCGGAAGAACGGCCGGGTCAGTGCCTGCCAGCCATCGTCGTCGAGGCTCGCGCGCAGCGCCGGGAAGGCGTTCGCCAACGTGCCGTCGATATTGTTGAAGAACAGGTTCGCGTACCAGGCCATCCGCTCGGGCTTGCTGCCCGGCGGCGGTGGGTTGGCTTCCGGGTCACGCACGTACCGGGTGAAGGCCTCTTGGGTTTCCTTGAAGCTCGATCCCATCAGGCGGCCCGGCTGCCGAGCGCCCGCTCGGCGGCGCGGCGGATCTGCGCGACCTCGCCCATCAGCTCGTCGAGCGGCGGGATGTCGAAATCGCGTTCCAGGAGCGTCGGCACCGGGCCGACGTGGCGGTAGGTGTGCTCGAGCAGGTCCCACACCGGGGCGCTGACCGGCGCGCCGTGGCTGTCGATGATCAGATCTTCCTCGACCTGGTGGTGCCCGGCGACGTGCAGGTAACGCACCCGCTCGGCGGGCATGGAGTCGATGAAGGCGTAGGGGTCGTAGCCGTGGTTGACGCTGTTGACGAACACGTTGTTGACGTCGAGCAGCAGGTCGCAGCCAGAACGCTCGAGGATTTTCAGGATGAACGTCCGCTCGTCCATGGTGGATTCGACCGGCGAATAGTAGGAGACGTTCTCCAGTACCAGCCGGCGGCCGAGGCGCTGCTGCACCGTGTCGATGCGCGCGACGACGTGCTCGATTGCCTCCTCGGTGAAGGGGATCGGCATCAGGTCGTAGAGGTGCGCGTTGTCCGAGCAGAACGACAGGTGCTCGCTGTAGAGCGCGGGCCGGTATTCGTCGAGGAACTCGCCCACCGCGTCGACGAAATCGAGGTCGAGCTCCGCCGGGCCGCCGATCGACAGCGACAGGCCGTGGGTGTAGAGCGGGTAGTCCTCGAGCAGCGCCTTGAAGCGCTCCTTGACCGGCCCGCCGAAGCGCAGCCAGTTCTCGGGCGCAACCTCGAGGAAATCGATGTCGGGGCGCTGCTCCTCGATCTCGCGCATGAGCGGACCGCGACGCAGGCCGATGCCGACGGGAACGTGCTGGCTGGAGGATTGGGGGCTCATGGCAGGCCTCCCGGAATGCTGTATGACCGATGGCGGCGAGCCACCGGCCGGGGTGTTTGTGGGCCGACGGCCGACGGCCGGCGACCTTCAGTCAGGGCGTCGGCCCAAGCGGGCCGGTGCCGTCAGGACGCGGTTTTAGGACTTGTCCTTGTCGTCACCGTTGTCGTCGTCGCCCTTCTCGTCGTCCATGCTGCTGCCGCACTGGCCGGAGCCGCAGGCCATTTCGGCGGTCTGGAAGGTGCCCGCATGGGTGGATTCAGAGGCGAACGGGTTGCTGTTGCCCGCGGCCATGACAGTGGAGCCGGCCAAGGCTGTGGCCAGGGCAGTCGAGCCGATCAGCAGGTGCTTCTTGGATTGCGCTTTCATCTTGTCAGATCCTCTCGTTAGGGTTCGCGCGGCCAGGCCGCGTACACACTACGACAACCTGCGCGGCTGCCGGTTTCCTGATCATGCACAAGGTTAGACGACGATGCCAGAGTGAACTACTGCGATTTGTTAGCCGGCTCAACCGGTTGCTGACCCATCGGCCACTGGCTCAAGGGGCCGTCAGGTCGCGTCGTGGCCGGTCGATCCCGTCGGTGCAGACGGGCAGATCCGGGTTCTCAATGCAGCGCTCGGCCGCGCGCAGGCGCTGGTCGAGGTACTGGGGATAGAAGTCCGGCACGGTCACTCCCTTGAGTTCGTCGACCACCTGGCGGCCGTCGGGAGCGAAGAAAATCACCTCGGGCACCAGATACACCCCCTGCAACCGGGCGAACTCGACCGGCGTGTAGGACGTGCCCTGCCATTCGATCTCCGGCGTGGCCGAATCGATCTCCACCCGGCGGATGATCAGCCGTCCGTGGTAGCTGTCGTCCTCGGCCATGGTTTGCAGGAATTCCTCGTCGACCGTACGGCAGTAGCTGCAATAGGTGGCGTGGAAGAACATCAACATGGGGGCCTGTTGTTCCCGCATGTATTCCAGGTCGGCCTGGACGTTCTTCAGGTCGCTCATCAGGGGCACGTCGTCCGACGCGGCGGGCGTCTGCGTCTGGTCGGCCTGCCCCGGCGGCGTGGCCATGCCGAGCAGGAACAACGCGGCGAGCGGGGCGAGTGCCGCGATGGCCAGTCGACGGGCGCGTTGGATGGAGGGGATGGCAGCCAAGGGTCTTTCTCCGGTGTGACAGCGGGGCATCGTGGATTG
The DNA here is from genome assembly GCA_011389965.1 of Halothiobacillus sp. Lineage (GTDB taxonomy): Bacteria > Pseudomonadota > Gammaproteobacteria > Halothiobacillales > Halothiobacillaceae > Guyparkeria. The sequence goes on along the minus strand of JAABTF010000021.1, from coordinate 28,189 downwards.
TATGCAATTTGGACCATGTGTGACGTGGCGGGTTCCGGTTCCTCCCGTGCCCCCGCCGGGTATCTGGGCTACCATGGCCGCCATTTACCGGCGCCGCCGCGATGGCATCCCGGCCGCCGCCCGAATCCAGATGACGAGGATGACAGATGAGCAAGGCATTTTCAGAAGGCCGCGTGCTGCGGATCGCCACCCGGGCCAGCCTGCTGGCGCTGTGGCAGGCTGAATTCGTATCCGCCGAGCTGCGGCGGCTCAACCCCGGGCTCGAGGTCGAACTGGTCAAGATGACCACCCGCGGCGACCAGCTGCTCGACAGCCCGCTGTCGAAGATCGGCGGCAAGGCCCTGTTCGTCAAGGAACTCGAGGTCGCCATGCTCGAGGACCGCGCCGACATTGCCGTGCACTCGATGAAGGACGTGCCGATGCAGTTCCCCGACGGCCTGGAACTGATCGCCATTCTCGAAGGCGACGACCCGCACGATGCCTTCGTCTCCAACGAGTACGGCAACCTCGACCAGATGCCGGCCGGTTGCGTGGTGGGCACCTCCAGCCTGCGCCGCGAGACCCAAGTGCGCGAGCGCTTCCCGGAACTCGAGGTCAAGACCCTGCGCGGCAACATCCACACCCGCCTACGCAAGCTCGACGACGGCGAGTACGACGCCATCATCCTGGCCGCCTCGGGCCTCAAGCGGGCCGAACTGGCCGACCGTATCACCCATCGGTTGTCGGCGGAGGAATCCCTGCCCGCCATGGGCCAGGGCGCCTTGGGTATCGAGGCGCGCAGCGACGACGCGGACGTACACGCGCTGATCGCGCCGCTGGTCGACAAGGACACTACCACCCGGGTGACGGCCGAGCGCGCGTTCAATACCCGCCTCAACGGCGGTTGCCAGGTGCCCATCGGCGGGCATGCCCTGCTGGTGGAAGACGGCCAGTTGTGGCTGCGCGGGATGGTCGGCCGACCGGATGGCACGGCCACCCTGCGCGAGGAGATCACGGGGCCGCGAGATCAGGCCGAGGCGCTGGGCATCGAACTGGCCGAGTGCGTCCTGCGTGCCGGGGCGGACAAGATCCTCGCCGAGGTGGGCATCGAAACCGAGGCGCCCGACGAGGGCTGAGCCGTTGCCAGCCGCTTCCCCGCCCATCCCCCCGATTGCCGAGATCCTCCTCAGCCGGCCGGAGGGGGGCAATGACGCCTTGCGCCATGCGCTCGAGGCGCTCCGCCCGACGGGCATGACCGTTCGACTACGTGATTTCTCCCTGCTGGTCATTCGCCCCGCCCGCTCGCCGGCACCACTGCTCGACGCCCTGGCTGCCATGCGGCCGGGCGACGTGACGGTCTTCGTCAGCCCGCGGGCGGTTTGGATGGCCGATGCCATTCGCCCCTTGCGGGAATGGCCGCCCAGTCGGGTGGCCGCCGTCGGCGCCGCCACGGCACAGGCCCTGCAGGAGGCGGGGCTGCCGGCGGAGTTCGTGCCCCGGTCCTCCGAGGATAGCGAAGGGCTGCTGGATTGCCTTTCCGCCGTGGAGATGGCGGGCTGCGCCGTGTGGATCATGCGCGGCGAGACCGGTCGGGAACTGCTGGCCGAGACGCTGGCGGCCCGGGGCGCACAGCCGAGGTTCGTGCCGGTGTATCGCCGCGAGTGCCCGCCGCCTGCATCCGGCCCGCCGCCCGGCGGCCCGGAGCGGCTGTGGATCATCACCGCGCCCCAGGCGCTGGATTGCCTGGCAGGGCTCACGGCGTCTTCCAATGAGACGGATGACATCGTGGGCGGGCTGCTAGACTCCAACCTGGTGGTAATCAACGAGCGGGCCCGAGAACGGGCCCGCCGGTGGGGTTTTCGCGGCGAGATCGTGCTGGCGGGCAGCCCGGCACCCGGCGCCTTGGCCGAAGCGGCCTGGGCCGTCGCCGCCCGGCGGCCCATCGATGGAACACCCAACTAATACAGAACGCTACGTTGGCGCAACGAGTGCCCTGACGGGGGATGAGCATGGACAAGAAAGATCGAGACAAGCAAGCCACTGACCGGCCGGCCGAGGAGCCTACGGGAGAGGTGTTGGAAGCGGGAAAGACGCCGGAGCCCCCCGAGTCGCGGGAGAGTGGCCACTCGGGCGACCGGCCGGACGATTCCCAGCCCCCTGCATCCGATACCAGCGAGGACGAGGCGGAGTCACAGGAATCGCGCCCCGGTTCGCGGTTGCTGCCCTGGCTGGCGGCCGGCGTGCTGCTGCTCTTCGTGGCCGCGGCCCTGGGTGGCGTGGGTGGCTGGCACCTATGGCAGTTGCTCGAAGAGCAGCAGGCCGAGCGCCAGGCCCGGGCCGCCGATCTCGAACAGGTCGATGAACGTGTCGCCTCGCTCCAGGAGCGGTTGCAGGAAACCGGTGCCGAAGTCGATGCCCTGGAGGGGCAAGGCGAGGCGATTCGCCGCCAAGTCGAGTCCGCCCTGCGTGGCCAGCAGGATGAACTGGCCGAGCGACAGGATCGACTCGAATCGCGCATTGCCCGGATCGACGATCGCCTGAGTCGGGGCGAAATCGCCTGGAAAACGGCCGAGATCGGCTTTCTGCTGACGCGGGCCCAGGAGCGCCTGGTGATTGGCCGCGATCCCGATGGGGCGGTGCTGGCGCTGCAATTGGCCGACGAGCGGGTCGCCGACCTGTCCCGACCCCACTGGCTGCCATTGCGCTCGGCGATCAGCGATGCGATCGGCCAGATCGAGGCCGCCGGGGAGGGCGACCGGATCGGCCAGGCCTTGGCCCTGCGCCGCCTGGGCGACCGGGTCGAATCGTGGCCGCTGGCGGGCGAGTTCGACGCGCCCGAGGGCGGTCAGGACGAGATGGCGGATGCCGGTAAGCCGCTGCCGGAAGACGCCGCCTGGTACGAGAAAACTTGGGCCGGAGTCACCGACTGGCTGGGTCGCCAGGTCAGCGTGACGCGCTCCGATACGCCCACCCGGCTGCGCGAGCGGGTCGCCAACGACCGTGAAATGCGCCTGTGGCTGACGGCGGTGCGCGAATCGCTGCTAGCGCGTGATGTCGATGCCCTGCGGGCGACGGTGGCCGAGGCCCGCGATTGGCTGACCGCGCACTACGATCTCGCGGCCAGCGGCCCCGCGGCCGCCCAGAAGGCGCTCGAGACGACTCAGAATCGTTTCGGCGGTCGGGAGTTCCCGTCCCTGGATGCCGTGCTGACAGCCTGGGAGAAGGCCTCCGAGCGGGAAAAGGCGCGGACGTCGACCGCTGACGGTGGTGCGCCGGAAGGCAAGGAGACGAAGCAATGAAACGTGTGATCTTCTGGATACTGATTCTGGCCCTTGCCATCGGGGCCGGTGTGTACTTCTTGCCTGGCGCGGGCAGCGCGATGCTCGAGTTGGGTGGCTGGCGAGTGGAAACCACCGCGGTCGGCTTTTTGCTGATCGTGTTGGTGGCTGTCATCGTCCTCGGGCTTGTCTGGCGCGTGCTGGCCGGTTTGGTGCATCTCCCGGCTCGCCTGACTCGTCGCACGGCCGAGCAGAAGCGCCAAGCTGCCGACGAAAAGCTCCTGAGGGCGTGGGCGGAACGTCAGCGTCGCCAGACCGACCTGGCCCGGCGCTATGCCCTGGCCGGGGTCGAGGATGGCAGCCTGCCGCCCATGCATTTCCAGGTGGCCATCGATGCCCTGATCGACGGCATCGACCCGTCACGTCAGGGGGCGATGCGACACTCGCGGTCGGACTATCGCGAGGAAATCGTTGACCTGTTCGAGACCGTCTCGCGGCGATTCCCCAAGTTCGCCGAGTTCCTGCGCCTGCATATCGTCCAGCGGCTGATGAGTCTGGGTGAAGTCGAGTGGGCCCAGGAAATGATGGAGCCGCTGGTCGATTCCCATCCCCGCGACGAGGCGATCCTCCTGATCCGCGCCCAGCTGCTGGAGTGCGCCGGGGACTACGAGGCACTGGCCGGATTGCTGCCGACCTTGCGCCGCGTCAAGGACAAGCAGCTGACCTCCGACGAGCTGCTGCGGGTCGAGCGGCAAGTCTTGCTCGGGCGCATCGAGGCCGCTTCCCGTGAGCGAGACCTCGACCGGCTCTCCCGGCTGTGGGCCGAGGCGGGTCGTAACGTGGCCGACAACGCCGCGGTCACCGTCGCCTATGCGCGTGCCTTGCAGCGCAGCGGTGCCGACAAGGCCGCTGCCGAGCTGCTGGAAAAGCGCCTGGGCCGTCGGCGCGAGGTCGCCACCCTGCACGCCTGGGCGGAGATCGAGCATGCCGATCCGGCCGAGGCACGGCGGCGGCTGCTGCGGCTGGTGCCCGAGGATTGGCAGGAGCCGGCCAACGCCCCGGATGTGCGTGATGCGCGCGAACGCGCCGCCTTTGCCTACGCCATGGCGCGCCTGGCGCTGGCAGAAAACGATCCCTCGGCCGCCCAGATCTGGATCGGCCGGCTCGGGCCGCTCGATCGGGATCTCAAATACCTTGCCGTGGCTGCCCGGGTACATGCCCGTCTGCGCGACAGCAGCGAGGCGGCCCTGCTGTACGAGCGCGCCCTCTCCCGCGCCGGGATCGAGGGCAAGTTGAGCGAGTCCGACGCCGATGCCGACTGAGCGCAAGGCCGTCCAGGCCTCGCTGGTCGACCTGCGCGCGTTTCTTCATCGGCTGGAGTCACGTGGCGAACTGGTACGGGTGACCGAGCCGGTCGACCCCGACCAGGAGATGACCGTGCTGGCCGATCGCGTTCTGCGCGCTGGCGGCCCGGCGTTGCTGATCGAGAATCCCGTCGGCTACGACGTTCCCGTTCTGCTCAACCTGTTCGGCACTCCCGAGCGCGTGGCGCAGGGCATGGGCGGACAAACCCTGGCGGACCTGCGCGAAATCGGCCGGCTGCTGGCCTTTCTCAAGGAGCCCGATCCGCCGGCGGGATTGAAGGATGCCTGGCGCAACCTGCCGGTTTTCAAGAAGGTGCTCGACATGGCGCCGCGCCGGGTGAAAAAGGCGCCGGTCCAGGAGGTGGTGCTCGAGGGCGAGGCGGTGGACCTGGCGCGCTGGCCGATCCAGACCTGCTGGCCGGACGACGCCGCGCCGCTGATCACCTGGGGGCTGACCACCACGCGCGGCCGGCCGCGCAAGGGGGGCGGGATAGAAGCGGACCCGGAGGATGCCGCTGCCGCCGGGCGCGAGCGGCTGAACATGGGCATCTATCGTCAGCAGGTGATCGGTCGCAACCGGGTGATCATGCGGTGGCTGGCCCACCGCGGCGGCGCGCTGGACTTCGCCCACTGGCAGCAGACCCATCCTGGTGAGCCGTTCCCCATCGCGGTGACCCTGGGAGCCGACCCGGCCACCATCCTGGGTGCGGTCACGCCCGTGCCCGATACGCTCTCCGAGTATGCCTTCGCCGGCCTGCTGCGCGGTGAGCGCACCCGGCTGGTCCAGTGTTTGTCGCACGACCTGCTGGTGCCGGCGGATGCCGAGATGGTGCTGGAAGGCTTCATCCACCCCGACGACATGGCGGTCGAGGGGCCCTACGGCGATCACACCGGTTACTACAACGAGACCGAATCCTTCCCGGTGATGACCATCGAGCGCATCACTCACCGCAAGAACCCGATCTATCACAGCACCCATACCGGCCGGCCGCCGGACGAACCCGCCATTTTGGGCGTGGCACTCAACGAGGTGTTCGTGCCGCTGATCCAGAAGCAGTTTCCCGAGATCGTCGACTTCTACCTTCCGCCCGAGGGCTGCTCCTACCGGCTGGCGGTGGTCTCGATCAAGAAGCAATACCCGGGGCACGCCAAGCGGGTGATGATGGGGGTGTGGAGTTTCCTGCGCCAGTTCATGTACACCAAGTTCGTCATCGTGGTGGACCACGACGTTGATGCGCGTTCCTGGAATGACGTGATCTGGGCGATGACCACCCGGATGGATCCGGTGCGCGACACCACCCTGGTTGAACACACCCCCATCGACTACCTGGATTTCGCCTCGCCAGTCTCCGGCCTGGGCGGCAAGATGGGCTTGGATGCCACCGGCAAGTGGCCGGGGGAGACCGACCGGGAGTGGGGCCGACCGATCCGGTCGGACGCGCAGGCGGCATCGGCCATGGCGCCCATCGCCGAGCGGGTGCTGGCGGCGGCCGAGAACGCTGCTCGCGATTGAGGCCGGGCGAGGTTCAGGAGGTGGCGGGGGCTTCGTCGCGGTAGAGCACGCAGCGGTTGCGACCCTGTTCCTTGGCCTGGTAGAGCGCGTCGTCGGCCCGTGAGAATACGGCCTCGAGGTCCTCGCCGGGACGGAACTCCGCCAGTCCGCAGGAACTGGTCACCGCGATCTCGCGGCTGCGGTAGCGCAGCTTGGTCCGGGCGAGCTTCTCGCGGATGCGGTTGACCACCTGCAGGGCTTCCTCGCCATCGGCGCCGGGGAGCAACATGGCGAATTCCTCGCCGCCGAAGCGGGCGATTAGATCGACGTCGCGAATCTGGTTCATGAAGGTCTTGCCGACAATGATCAGAGTCTTGTCGCCGGCCTGGTGACCCAGGTTGTCGTTGATTTCCTTGAAGCGGTCGAGGTCCCAGATCGCCAGTGTCAGGGCCGACTGGTCCCGCCGCATGCGCGCGATCTCCAGCTTGACGCGATGATCGAAGGCCAGCCGGTTGGGCAGCCCGGTGAGGGTGTCGCGGAACAGCTTGGCCTCACTCTGCTTGAGCTGTTCCTCGAGCATCCGGGTCTGGCCTTCCAGACCGGCAAGCCGGTCACGCAGGCGCTGGTTGTCGTCTTCGATCTCTTCCTGCCGGCGTTCCTCGCTCTGCTGAAAGCTTTGCACCTGTTGACGAATGCGCGAGATGCGCTCGCGCACCGAGGTCTTGAGATCATCCAGATCGCTGGCGGATTCCACCTCGGCATCGATATCGTCGACGTGCTGACGCAATGACGTATCCAGCTTGAGACGGGCATCGCGCTGGACCGCCAGATCGTCGCTCTGTACTTGGGTGTGGTTGTCGATGTCCGCCAGTGCCTCGGTGACCTGCTCGAGGAAACGGGTCAATTCACCCTTTTCGCGCTCGATCACTTGTCGCATGTCATTGATCAGGGTGGCGCTGCGATCGATCAGGATGCTGGGCAAGGTGTGATCGTTGGGATCGTCGATGGTCGAGATCAGTCGTGCCCGGCGCCCCTCCAGCGATTCCACGAAGGCGATGCGGTCGAGCAGCAAGGGCAGGACCTCGCGCACGTGCGCGGCCGAGCCGTTGTGGGTGCCATGGCTCGCCGAGGTGGCGTCCGCAGTGTTGGTCCCCGTCGCTTGCTCTGCGGTCGTTTCTTCGGCCTCGCTGGGCTGGCGGGCCTCAAGTTCGCGAATGCGCTTGGCGAGTTCCTCGACCTCGACCTTGATGCGACCGGTTTCGAAGGAGTGGTCGTCCTGCTTGCGCGCCTTGTCGCGGATGCGTGCTGCCGCATCGGCCAACTCGGGATAGGCCTTGTCGACGGCGAACAGCACGCGGGTGAGGGTCAGCTTGAGTAGACCGCCCACTTCCTGGTCGTGGTCCTCCAGGCGGCCGAGCTCGCCCAGAAGCTGCTCGTAACGCTCCCGATATTCGTCCTCTTCCTTGCTGGCGGTGTTTTCGTCAGTCATGCCGGCTGTTTCCTTTTCGATTGGAGTCGAGTTCAATCCCTGCTCGCCCGGCTGGGCGACGGCAGCGCAATGCTCATGGCGACCGGCATGTGATCGGAGCCGCCGAAGGCCCGCGCCTCGGTACCGCGAATATCGAGCGACTGGCTGACCGCGATGTGGTCGATGGCCCGCTGGGGCCGCCAGCGCGGATAGGTCAGCGGTGATTGCCGGGGCAGCTTCAACCCGTTCTCCACGCACCACTGGCGCAGCCCCGGGTCACTGGGCTCGCAGTTGAAGTCTGCCATCACCACCACATAACCGTTCACGCTACACAACTCACCGAGCTGCCGAAACTGCCATTGGCGCGCCCGCTGGCTCAGGGCCAGGTGGGTGTCGACCACTCGCAGGGGATGGCCATCCCAGCGAAAATCGGCCACCAGCGCCCCCCGTCCCGGCATGCGCCCCGGCAGCGGGCACTGGTCGACCTGGATCGGCTCGATCCGGCTGATCAGCCCCAGGGCGTGCTTGCCGAACTGGCCCAGATCCCGATTGACCCGCACCGCCCAGTGGGACAGGCCGGCCATGTCGGCCAGGTATTCGGCCTGGTTGAGAAAGCGGCTGCGAATCGACCCCGCATCCGCCTCCTGCAGGCCGATGATGTCGAAATGGGCCAGTGCCGGACCGATGGCATCCAAGCTGTGTGCCCGGTCAGCGCTGGGTAGGAGGTGTTTCCAGCCACCGGTGAAATAGTCGCTGTAGCGATGGGTAGCGATACCCACCTGGATGTTGTGCGATAAAAGCCGCAGTGGCTGCTGGCCGCGCACCTCGGCGAAATCCCGCGGGAAGTCGTCGCCCGGCGGGCTGCACCTGACGGCGTGCTGCCTGTCGGCGTGCCGATTCATCCGCCCACCAGGGCCTCGCCGAGCCGTCGGGTGAGTTGCTCGTTCTCGCGGTAGTCCACCGGCACGTCGATCACGCAGACGGCATTGCTGGCCATGGCATCCTGGAGGGTCGGCAACAGCCCGTCGCCCGACTCGACCCGATAACCCTTCGCGCCAAAGCTCTCGGCCAGCTGAACGAAGTCCGGGTTGCCAAAGTGCACCCCGGTGCTGCGGCCAAAACCGCGGCGCTGCTTCATGTCGATCAGGCCGTAGCCACCGTCGTTCCAGATGAGCACGATGATCGGCGTCTGGCAGCGCACCGCGGTCTCCAGTTCCTGGACGTTCATCAGGAACCCCGCGTCGCCGGTGGCGGCCACGATGTGACGTTCCGGGTAGAGCAGCTTGGCGGCGATCGCCCCGGGCAGGGCGATGCCCATGCTGGCAAAGCCGTTGGAGATGATGCAGCTGTTGGGCTGTTCGGAGCGGTACATGCGCGCCAGCCACATCTTGTGGGCGCCAACGTCGGAGATGACGATGTCGCGGCTGGAGAGCGCGGTCCGCAGATCCCAGATCAGCTTCTGCGGCTTGATCGGCATGCAGTCGTCGTCGGCATGCCGGTTCATGTCCTCGATCAGTGCCTCACGCAGATCGCGGAAGGCGGGGCCGTCGCGCGGCGTGGCGATCTGGCCGAGGCGTTGCATCGCGGTATTGATGTCTCCCACCACGCTGGCGGCGACCGGATAGTGGGCGTCGACCTCGGCGGCCTCGGTGTCGACGTGGATGATCTGCCGGTCACGGGTGGGGTGCCACAGTTGCGGGTGGTACTCCACCAGGTCGTAGCCAATGCAGACGATCACGTCAGCCTGGTCGAAGCCCACGTTGACGTAGTCCTTGGACTGCAGGCCAACTGATCCCAGCGCCATGGGATGGCGGAAGGGAATCACGCCCTTGGCCATGAAGGTGTTGGCGACCGGCACATTCAGTCGCTCGGCCAGTTCGGCCAGCGCATCCGAGGCCCCGGCGCGCACCACGCCATGGCCGGCCAGGATGATGGGATGCTCCGCCTGTCCCAGCAGGGCGGCGGCCCGCTCGAGGTTTTCCTCGCGGGGCTGGCTGGCGCAGTTGGCGGTCACGGGCAAGGGGTGCGCGGATTGTGCATCCGCCGGCATGGCCGCCACGTCCTCGGGCAGTTCGATGAAGCTGGCTCCACCCTTGCCGGCCTCGGCGAACTTGGTCGCGCGACGAATCGTCTCGGGAATGGCCGACGGGGTGACGATCCGGGAGGCATAGCGGGTGATGGGTTCGAACATCCGCACCAGGTCGAGCACCTGGTGGGATTCCTTGTGCAGTCGATCGATGCCCGCCTGTCCGGCGATGGCAATCAGCGGGGCGTGGTCCATGTTGGCATCCGCCACGCCGGTGACCAGATTGGTCGCGCCGGGGCCGAGCGTGGAAAAGCATACGCCGGGTTTGCCGGTCAGCCGGCCGACGATGTCGGCCATGAAGGCCGCGCCCTGTTCGTGCCGGGTGACGATCAGTTCGATCGACGACTCGTTGAGTGCGTCGACGAAGTCGAGATTTTCCTCGCCGGGAATGCCGAAGACGTACTCGACGCCCTCGTTTTCCAGGCAGCGCAGCAGGAGTTGGGCACCGGTACTCATTGGGCCTGGCTGTCCTTCTCCCTGCGGATCTTCGCGATCAACCCGTCGGCCACCTTCAGCATCTGGGCGTTGCCCCCCGCCAAGCGACCGGTCACCAGGTAGCGGCCGTCGATCAGGATCGAGGGCACGCCGCGCACGCCGGCGGCCTGGGCTATCTGGGCGGTCTTGCGAACCTGGTTCTGGACGGCGAAGCCGTTGAATGCCTCGAGGAAGGTGGCACGGTCGATGCCCTGACCGGCATAGAAGTCGGCGATGGCCTCGGCGTCCTGCAGTCGTTTGCCTTCCTCGTGGATGGCGAGGAACACCTCGTGGTGCGTCTCCTCGACCGCGTCCAGCAACTCGGCGGCGTAGAAGGCCTGCGTCAGTGGCAGCCAGTGCTGGCCGAGGGCCAGTGCGCGGCGCTCGAAGACCACGTCGTCGGAGAGTCGTTCGAGCCAGGGCTCGAGTTCCGCCTCCAAGTGGTAGCAGTGCGGGCAGCCGTACCAGAAGAACTCCTGGACCAGGATCTGGCCTGCCGGCGACTCGACGTTGGTGTCCACCGTGCGGAAGCCCTCGCCTTCGGCGGCCGCATGGGCCGGGGCGATCGAGCCGAGCGACAGGGCCAGCAGGGTCAGCCCGGGCAGGGCCGCGAGGCGGCGCAAGGCGTGGAAGAGCCGGTGTGAACGGATTAGGGATGCGGTCATGAGGTCATTCCATTGTATTGATTGCGTATTCGGGGCGCCGCAACCCGACGCCAGGTCCCATGGTAGGACCCATTGCCATGAGTTGGAACGAAGTATGGGGCAAGCCCGCCACTTCTGCAGCCGACTGCCCCATCCGGTCGTGCACGGGCGAGTGGGTTACAACTCGCCGTAGGAGTGCAATCCCGAGAGGAACATGTTCACGCCCAGGAAGGCGAAGCTGGTGATGAACAGGCCGGCGATGCTCCACCAGGCCATGACCGGGCCGCGCCAGCCCTTGGTCAGGCGCATGTGCAGCCAGGCCGCGTAGTTCAGCCACACGATCAGGGCCCAGGTCTCCTTGGGATCCCAGCTCCAGTAGCCGCCCCAAGCCTCGGCGGCCCACATGGCGCCGAGGATGGTGGCGATGGTGAAGAAGGCGAAGCCCAGCGCGATGGCTTTGTACTGGATATCGTCCATCACGGCCAGCGACGGCAGGCGATCGTTGGGGCCGTCGCCACCCATCTTGTCCTTGATCAAATAGGCCACGCCCACCATCGCGGCGATGGCGAAGGTACCGTAGCCGATGAAGTTCGCCGGGACGTGGATCTTCATCCACCAACTGTTGAGCGCGGGGACCAGTGGCGCGATGGCCTCGGCATCACGGGTGAACTGGTACCAGAGCAGAAAGCCCAGCGCGATGCCGACGATCAGCATCACAAAGCCGCCCAGGCTGCGGTTGTTGTAGCGCTTTTCGTAGTAGAGATACAGCAAGGCGGTGAAGACGGCGAAGACGATGAACACCTCGTAGAGATTGCTCACCGGGATGTGGCCGTAGTCGAGATTGATCAGGTAGCCCTCGCGCCAGCGGGAGAAAAACCCGATGAAGCCCATGGCCGCACCGCTCCAGACCAGGGCGCTGCCCACCTTGAGCCCGTATTCCGAGCGCGCCAGCGTGCTGATGAAGTAGGTGGGGATGGAGAGGAAGAATAGAGCCACCATCCACATGGTGGCCGCCTGGCTGGAGAGCAGGAATTTGAACAGGAAGTTGGATTCCTGGAAGTCCTCCAGCGCGGCCAGACCCACTGCGCCATCGGCTCCCAGGATGTTGTATTGCCACAGGGTGAACAACGAGACCGCGGCGACCACGGCTGTGAGCCAGCGGGTGGCCGGCCAGATCCAGCCCAAAAAGCCCAGGCCGATGGCGGCACCGAACAGCGTGCCGGTGGCGTAATAATCGAGCGACGCGCTGTACTGGGCGTAGCCGATGCCGGCGCCGACCAGCATCGCGATGGCCCACAGGGCGTCGATCAGGCCGAAGCTGCGCCGTTCGGGAAGTTCGGAGCCGGGTTGATACCCGTTGATCATCTGTTCGTTGGGCACGGACATGGGCGGTTTCTCCTGCGCGGATTGTCTTGCCGTTATTCCGGCCGGCCGGAATTATCCGGGTCGGACGGTGGGTTTTTCTTTCCGTTTGACCCGGTTTGCCGCTGAAGTTCATTGCTGAACTGGGCAAACGCCTGGTCGAAATCAATGTTCTTGCGGGCATCCGTGCCGGCGATCACCAGTCGGTGGTGTGCCGCGTCGTCATCATGGTCCGATCCGGTCGGCTTGATCAATACCCAGAGCCGACGATAGTGGATGTAGAACAGCATGAAGATGCCCATCGTCAGCATCAGCGAGCCCAGGTACACCCAGAACATGCCGGGTGAGCGGGTGATCTCCAGGCCGGTGGACTGGATGTGAGTGAAGCCGGTCGGTGCGACATAGATCGGTGAGCCGTAGTCGGGGATCACCGTTACCACGTCCAGCGCATCCTCGAAGAACGTCTCGTCGCGCTGGGAAAATTCTTCCACGCCCTGTTCCTGCAGGGTTTCCATGTAGGCGCGCATAAACACCGACTGCACCACGCGGAACGAGGATTCCTGCGCCCGGTCCGCCGCTTCGCCGGAAAGCCCCCGCTGGGCGAGGGTTTCGTTGACCGTCTCGCTCAGTCCCGAGAAACCGTCGGCAACGAAGACCTGGACCAGGTTGCTGATGGAGCGCGCGGCCGAACTGCGCATCTCCTGGTCACCTTCCGACGCGCGCGTCTGGCCGATCAGCTCGGCGGCGATGCGGGCGATGGCCTTCTCGTCGTTGAGCTTGGCATAGAACGCCATGAAGGTCTCGATGGAGTTGTTCCGGTCGGCGGGAATGAAGAGGAACTGTTGCGGACCGCCAACGCTGCGAGTCACGCCGCTGAGGAAATAGCGTGTGCCGTCGAAGTCCACCGGCTGGAAATAGTTCTCGTACTCCACCGCCTGGCCGGCGGCGTCGCGCACCCGGAAGGTCACCGACGGGCCGAAGTTGGTGTTCTCCGTGCTGCCGTCCGGCCCCTCGGTGGGGTTGACGTTGTACAGCGAGAAGTCGGTGAACTCGATGGTGTGCTTCTCGCCGGCGAACTCGAAGGTGCGGTCCTGGTTGACGGTGCCCTCGAGCGCCTGGCGGGTGCCGGTCTTGCCGGCCAATTGCCAGGCGTCGAACTCGATTTCGCTGCCGCCGTCGCCGAAGCTCGACTGGAAGATGTTGTATCCCTGGTACTTGAGCGGGTGGTTGACCCGGATGGTCTCGGTTAGGGTCTCGCCGGTGTCCTTGTCGGTCAGCGTGACGTTTGAGTTGAAGGACTTGGGCATGCCCGTGTCATAGAACTCGACGAAGAAGTCGTTCACCTCGATCTTGAACGGCAGGTTCTGCACCACGTAGCCGTCCTTCAGGCCGATGAATGCCACGTCGCCCCACTTGCCCTCGGGGATGTTCACCGAGCCGCGGAAACCGGCCAGTGAGCCCGGCGGCAGGTGGGACTCCTCGGGCACCTGGCTCACCGGCAGGTCACGGGTCTCGACCTCGACCACACCCAGTGTGTTGAGTGTCTTGAGGTACATCTTGCTGTCGATCAGGCCGCCGACCAGAATCACCACCATCCCCAGGTGGGTGAGGATATAGCCGATGCGGTTGAGTCCACCCTTGCGCGCGGCGATCAGTATTTCGCCATCACGCTGCTTGACCCGTGCCTTGTAGCCCAGACGAGCGAACAGCCCTTGGCTGCGCTGGATGATCTCATCGGCCGGCAGCGGGCTGTCGAATTGCTGCGAGTGCTTGAAGGCCTGCAGCGACTTCTCCTGGGCGTTGAGGCGGAAGCTGCGGATGTCGCGCAGGAAGACCGGCGTGTTGCGAATCAGGCAGGCGCTGGTGGAGGCGAGCAGGAACAGCAGGATGACCACGAACCAGCCCACCGAGTAGACGTCGAACAGGCCGAGGGTGCCGAACACCTCGAACCAGAATGGACCGAACTCGATCAGATAGTCGTTGAACGGCTGGTTCTGCTGCAGCACGGTGCCGATCACCGAGGCGATCGCCAGGATCGAGAGCAGGGCGATCGCCAGGTTCATCGAGGTCAGCCAAGTGAACAGCCGCGACCAGAGGCTGCGGCGACGGCGTGGAGAAGCGGATTGTGCCTGGGAAGTCATCGGCGGACCTTGCTTGGAATCTGGGGGCGTAATGAGCCTGGTCGCCCGGGGTGTGCGGACGCTCGGCCATGGTGTCTGATGGCGAACGGCGCCCGAGGTTCCCGGGGCGAGGACCGTACCAGCCGGTAGGCCGTCAGTCGAAAGTGGCGATGTGAGCGGCCAGCGCCTCGATTTCCTGATCGCTGAGCTCCGCGGCCAGCGGGTGCATCAGTGCGGCTCGGCCGCCCACGCGGCTTTCGCTGCGATAGTCCTGGAGCGACTGCACAACATAGGGGGCTGTCAGGCCACGCAGGGCGGGGAAGCCGGCCGGTTGGTTGCCGTGGCCTTCGGCGCCATGGCATGCCGCGCAGGCGGCCACGCCCTCGCGACCATGGTGGTAGAGCACGCGGCCCTCATCGGAGCCGGTTTCGGCCGGCCTGGCCACCTTGCGCTCCTGAGCGGCATAGAAGGCGGCGAGGTCGAGGATGTCCTGGTCGCTGAGGTTGGCAGCCTGGCCGTTCATGATGGCATTCTCGCGCGTGCCATCCCGGTAGGCGCGGAGCTGATTGGCCAGATAGGAAGACGGCTGCCCGGCGATCGAGGGAAAGGCCGGATTGTTGCTGTTTCCCTGCGCGCCATGGCAGGCGGCGCAGGCCTGGGATGCCTCGCGACCGGCGGTGACCGAGCCGGTTTCCTGCGCATGCGCCTGGATGCTCCCGAGGAGAAAAGACAGGCCCAGCAGGATGCCGGCGGAGAGACGGCCGCGGCGCGGCAAGGGGTGGTTAGCTGTCATCATCACTGCAATCTCGTTGGTGTTCGCATGGCGCCGGCGGCAAGTTCCGGCTCGACCGAGTAAAAACGACCCGTAATCAAACCGCATAAGTCACTCGCTTGCAACCTCGCGGCATGGCAGGATGAGCCGCCAAGACTCCCCTACCTGGTTGAATCCGATGACCGAAGACGCCAACCGTCCCGCCCGTCGCCTGTTCGATGCTGCCACCTTCATCAAGAGCGCCCCGCGCCTGGCCGATATCGGCGAGGACCGGGGAGCCGAGGTGGCCTTCGCCGGCCGGTCCAACGCCGGCAAGTCCACCGCGCTCAATGCCCTGGTGGGGCAGAAGGCGCTCGCACGGACCTCGCGCACCCCGGGGCGCACGCAGATGATCAACCTGTTCGGCCTGGGCGGCGAGAAGGAAGACGCCCGCTACCGCCTGGTCGATCTGCCCGGCTACGGCTTTGCCAAGGTGCCCCAGGCGGTGCGTCGTGCCTGGGGCGAGTCGATGGCGCAGTATTTCGCCGAGCGCCAGTCGCTGGTGGGCGTGGTCGTGATCATGGATATCCGCCACCCGGCCAAGGAGCTTGACCAGCAGATGCTCGAATACGCCCTTAGCCGCGGTCTGCCAGTCCTCGTCCTGTTGACCAAGGCGGACAAGATCAGTTTTGGTCAGGCCAAGCAGACGGTCGCCCGCCTGGAGCGGGAATACCCTCTCCCCAATGGCCACTGGATGACCTTCTCCGGCACCAAGGGCACTCACGTCAAACAGGCGCGCGAGGTGGTCACCGGTTGGTTGCAAGAGGCCGAGTGAGGTTGGCATGGCCTAGGGAAGGTCTGCACGAATAGTCCACTCCCTGTCGGGCGTCAGCCCAGTGACAGGTCCGCCACGATCGGCAGATGGTCGGAAATCCGCGGGATGATGGGATCGCGCACCGCATTGAGATGGTGGGCGTGCAGCGGCCCGCGGATCCAGATCTGATCGAGAGGCAGTAGCGGTCGGCCGGCGGGGAAGCTGCGCCGGGCCGGCAGCCGGGTCAATTGCCGGTGCAGCACCCGCAGGCTGCGGGCTCGGGGCAGCCATTCGTTGAAGTCGCCCGCCAGGACAAGGGGGGCGTCGAGCGGCAAGTCGGTCAGGGCCTCGGCGATGCGCTGCCCCTGCTCGCGTCGTTCGGCCACCCCCAGCCCCAGGTGCACCACCCAAAAATGCAGTTCATCGTCCGGCATGTCCACCCTTGCCCGCAGGGCCTGGCGGGGCTCGCGCTGACGATGGGAAAGCTCCAGCGGCTCTTCGGGGGTGAGCGGCCAGCGCGACAGGATCAGGTTGCCAAAGCCGGTCGTTTCGCCCGGGCGATGGATGCAGCCGCGCTCATGGGTGGGGGCGAACAGCCAGTGGGGTAGCGTGGCGCGCGCGGCCCGCAGGAGGCGGTCTTCGGTCGGCTCCGGGGCGAGATTGGCCTCCTGCAGGGCGATGATGTCTGGGTGGAGCAACCGGATGATGCGCGCGGTGCGCTCGGGCGTGTAGCGGCCACGGTGGTCGATACAGCTGTGGATGTTCCAGGTCACCACGCGCAGTCGTCGGGGGGGTGTAATCTTTGCCGTCATCGCGACCCCGAGGCCTGTTCCCGTAGGGCCAGCCAGCGTGACAACCCCCAGCCGATGCCGATGAAGAGGGCGGTCAGCAGGGCCAGCACGGTGAGCGTGGCCGGACTCGGATCCATCACGGTGCGCAGCAGTTGGTCGGAGAAGATCGTCAGGGCAACGGTCCCCGGTGCGAGGCCGGCGAGACTGCCGATGAGAAAGTCGCGAAACCGAATACGGCTTGCCCCGGCGACCAGGTTGACCACCGTGAATGGGGCCAAGGGCATCAGGCGCAAGGAGAAGACCGTCAGGATGCCGCGTTGGGCCAGGTGGCGGCTGAGGCGGTCGAGCCGCTTGCCCGCGAGGCGTCGAAGTGCATCGTTGCCAAGAAAATGGCCTGCGATAAAGCCACTAAGTGCCGCCAGTGTCAGGGCGCTGTAGGCGACTCCGAAGCCGGCCCAAGCCCCGAAGAGCAACCCGGCTGCGATCACCATCGGCGTCGCGGGCGCCCCCAACAGGAGCGCGAGGCTGGCCAGGGCGAAGAAAATCGAGAGCCCTCCTTCCATGTGGCGCAATTCGGCCAGGCATGCCAGCAGTTCTCGTGGCGCGACGTGGTCGCCCAGGGGCGTGAACTTGAGCAGCAGAGCGATCCCGACCAATGCCGCGATCAGGGCCGCGAAAGCTGCCGCCTTACGTCTGATTGGCCGGCGGGCCCGATTCTCGATAAACATGTCGATCAGTTCCTCGGGCGGGCGGGCACGTTCCGGGTCGATCACCGCCGAATCGGGGATTTGCCGGTTGATTGTCGGGTCGAGCCGGATTTCCAGCGGCTCGAGCCAGCGATCCTGATCGGGCTGGTTGAGCGCCTCGATGGCCGCGATCACCGAGCCATGGCAGTCGACTGCCGCCGCGACCGCAGCCGGAGAGCGGCCCAGGTGCTCGGCGAGCAGTTCGTGGCGCATGGCGACGATCGCTCGGCGCGAGGCCTCGCTGTCTCCCAGTAGGGAAAGATTGAGCTCGCTATCGAAACCCATCGAGCGGTTGGAAGTGTTGGCCGAGCCCAGATTGATCTGGCGGTCATCCCCGATGACCAGCTTGCTGTGCACACTGATCATCTGCGGCTCGAGCTTGGCCACGGCGGGATAGAGCATCCGCAGCCGGTCGTGGCGATCCGCCCGGCGCAGGCGATTTATCAACCGGGCGCGCAGGACGTCCATGGTCAATCGCTCCAGCCAGCCATCCTTTTCTCGCGGCAGGACCAGGATCACCTCGGGGCCGCTTGCGGACTCGAGTCGCTCGATGAGGGCCTCGCCGATACGGTGGCTGGTGAAGTACTGGTTCTCGATGTAGATGCAGTCGCGGGCCTCGGCGATCAGGTGGCAGAGCGTCGCTTCGATCTCGCGCACCTCGGCCTGGTCGCGCCAGGCCGGTAGGGTCCGCGTGATGCCGATGCGGGCATCCGCCAGCTCGACACTCACCCGCTCGCCGGGCCAGGGTGCCGGGCTGGTGGGCGCCGCAGGCGGGGCGAGCGATTGGCCGGTGGCTCGTTGCCAGCGTTGCCGGGCCAGTTCGCCCAGGTCGCGGCAGACCGGGCCGGTAACGGCAAAGGCCAGATCATGGAATGGCGGGAAGGGGTGGCCGTCGGGATCGTGACGGACCTCGTCGTCCGGGGCGTGCTCGCGGTGGTCCCAGCGCCATTTCGACGGGTCGAATCCGCCCACCAGGGCGGCACGATCGTCGATCACCAGCAACTTCTGATGCTGCGAGGCGCCCAGCGGATGTTCGCCGTCGAAGGTCACGTGCAGGCGTGGATGGCCTGCCAGCGGCCGGTTGAACAGCGGCAGCCATTCGCGTTCGAAGGCGTAGATCATGGCGAAGTCCCACGGCAGCAGGTGGACCTCGAGCGCGGGGTTGTTCGTTAGGGCCCGCTGCAGGACCGCGGTCAGGTGACAGGGGGCCCGGTCGGCATCGCAGGGGCGATACATGGCCACGCGGCTGTCGACATCCCAGCAGAGAATGATGGCCTGCTGGCGGGCCTGGCTGAGGAGATCGGCGAAGGCGGGAAACCAGTTTTCGCCGTCGACCACCAGGCCGACACGGTCGGCCTGGCCAACGCGCCAGAAGCTGCCACTGTGCTCGGCATCGTCGGTGTGGGGGAGATGGTCGTCGCCACGGGTCTGCATCAATGGATATCTTCGTTGCTGGATGGTGACAGAGCCAGTTTGCCGGCCGGGACTCATTACGTCACGCCGCGAGTAGCAGCCACCAGGTCAGCCCGCTGACCACGCACCACGCCAGCGGCGGGATCATCAGCCAGCCGCGTCGCGGTATCCGGCTCATCAACAACAGCCCGAGGGTGGCAATGGCGGTTGGATCCGGTGCCAGGCCGAACAGTTCCGCGCCGGCCGCCGACCGCCCGCCAGCGAGCAGGGCCAGCGGATGCAGCACCAGCCCCCAGGCGAGCAGGACCACCCCCGACCACCAGCCACGGACCCGTCGATCGAGAGCCAGGCCCGGTCCGACGATGGCCATGGCCGCCAGTGCTAGGGACGGGATGACGAATAGCGCGGCCAGCCAGGGCGCGGCGAAGTTGATCTCGGCATACAGGCCGAAAAACCGCCAGGCCACCAGCGCCAGCGCCAGCGAGAGCAGGCCCGCCGCCAGCCGGTGCTGCCAACGGTGTCGACCGAGGGCGAGTGCAACCAGCCCGACGATCAGCAGGGGTGATAGCCATTGTGCCGGCCAGGCCGCCTGGTTGAGCCGTTCGAGCAATCGCAGGTAGGTCTCCGCCGAGAACATCAGCAGATCGCGGGGGCGGTAATTCAGCCAGGTCGCCAAGGTCGTCACCAGGGTGTCGGCCACCCCGGTCAGAGCCCCGCGACGTGACGGGCCAGTCGGTCGCGTAGCGCCTCATCGGGGAGTGGGCCGCGCAGGGCCTGCATGTTCTCGCGCATGTGGTCGACGCGACTGGTGGCGGGGATCGCGCAGGTCACCGCGGGGTGGGCAATGATGAACTTGAGCAGGGCATCGGCCCAGTTCGCAAGGCCGGCATCGCGGACCCATCCTGGCAGCGGGTGGCGCTTGACCCGGTCGATCAATCGCCCGCCCTGGAAGGGGCGGTTGGCGATGAAGGCGATGCCGCGCTCCTCGGCCAGTGGCAGCAGGCGGGCTTCGGCCTCTCGATTCGCCGCGCTGTAGCTGGCCTGCACAAAGTCGATCGGCTGCTCGCGCATGATCCGCTCGAGCTCCCGGTGACGCCGGCCGTGCGAGGTGGTGATGCCCACGTAGCGCAACTGGCCGGCCTCGCGCATGGCGAACAGGGACTCCAGATGCGCTTCCCAGGCCACCAAGTTGTGTACCTGCATCAGGTCGAAGCGGTCGATGCCCCAAAGCGTTGCGCTGCGTTTCACCTGCTCGCGCGTGGCATGCTCGTCCGGCGTCCACACCTTGCTGGCAGCGAACAGCGGGTCGTATTGGCCGATCTCATCGAGCGCATGACCGATGACCGCCTCGGCCGAGCCATACATCGGCGAGGAATCCACCACCTGGCCACCGAGATCGAGAAACGTGCGCAACACCTCCGTGCGCTGCGCACGGGCGCGTGGATCGCTGCCGACGTTGAAGGTGATCCAGGTACCCATGCCGATCGCGGCGACCGCCTCGCCGCTCGAGGGCACGCGCCGCCGGATGGGCGTCTCGTCGACGCGAGCGGCTCGCACGACGCCGGGCGCCGATATAGGCAGCCCGGCCGAGAGCAGGCTAGCGGCCGCAGTCCGGAGCAGACGTCGGCGTGTCGCTTGATGGTGGTCGGGCACGTCTCGCTTCCTCGTGTTGACCTGCTCGTGAAAGATAGTTGTCCATCGCTGGTCTCGCCAACCATTTCGCCATAGACCCGGGTATTGCCGTCGGCAGGAGCGCCCTTTGAAAACAGAATATTCAAATATTTGATAATGCTCACATTAAAAATGATTTCTGCTTCCCGCTTGCGGCTAATAAGGTAGCGGTCCTTAAAAAGGTCTCGCTGCCGACATGACCTGGTTGTCCAGGGCGTGCCGGCTTTGCATGATCCGCACTCCAGGGAAGGACGAATCGATGCGTGGCGATAAATGGGTGACACGCCCCCGTGGGGGCCGTTTGTGGACGTGGGTGGCTGGATGGTTTCAGTCGCTGCGCGCCCTGATCGTGATGGCTGCCCTGGTGGTCTCGGTGGTGGTGACCGCCTCGGTATACTGGGCGACCGAGGCGGTCTTCACCCAGGCAGTGCAGCGCTCGGCTGTGCAGAATGCCCGCGTGCTGGCCGACGGCACTTTCAATGCCATGTATCAGATCATGCGTCAGGGGTGGACGCGCGAGCAGCTCAACGAGTTTCTCGACTCGCTCAACCAGAATGCCGACCCCGGCGCGGTGATCAATGTCTATCGCGGCCGCAAGGTCAATGAACTGTTCGGTCACCTAGAACAACCGGCGCCGGACGACACGGCGATGGCGGCCTTTGGTACCCGACGCACCCACGTGCGCACGGATGCGGATCTGGTGCGATACGACCGCCCCCTGGTGGCCAATGCCGAGTGCTTGCAATGCCATACCAATGCCCAGCAGGGCGACGTGCTGGGCGTGCTCTCCATTCGCCAGCCCGTCGGCCCGATGATCGAACAGGCCCATGACGAGCTGATCGAGCGGCTGATCCTGGTCGTGCCGGTACCCCTGTTGGCCGCGCTGCTGGTGGCCGGGTTCCTCAGCTGGCGTCTTGCCCGCTCCCTGCGGCGTCTGAATCGCTCGGTGGAACAGGTCAACCGTGTCGAGGACTTGGCCGACGTGCGCTTTGCCGGCGCGTCGACCGGCTTTGCCGAATTCGACCACGTGCTTGCCCGGGTCGACCTGCTGACCGACAAGGTGCGGGAGGTCGCCATCGACCGCAACCTGCTGGAATTCGAGATCGGCCTGCTCGAGCACTTCGTGATTACCTCGGACGTGGTCCGGGACTGGCGCCGCTACGTGCGAGACCTGCTCGAGGAGATCAACCAGCAGTTCACCGTGCACGGGGTGTTCACCGCGTTTTCCATCGCCGGTCGCCCGGTGGGGGTGGACGTGTTCTGGCACGGCCAGGTGGACGAGATTGTCGCGGCCCGATTGGGGGAGCGCATCAGTGGTCAGGTGAGCGAGCACATCCAGACCGCGGGCAGCGATGCCATCCCGCGTCAGCACCCCGGGCAGCATGGCAGTCGACTTGCCGAGGCCGGGACGCTCGAGCTGCACACCAAGACGTTGGCCATGGACCTGCCGCGCATGCAAGGTCTGGTCGGCCTGATCGTGCCCAAGGGCGAGGCTCAGGTGCCGGTAAAGAAGCTGGTTATCGAGTCGATTCTCTCGACCATGATCAACGTGGTCGGCTCGGTGCGCGCGATCGAGAAGCACACCGAGGACCTGGAGTATTTCGCCACCCGCGATCCGCTGACCCGTCTCTACAACCAGCGCATGTTCTGGTCGCTGCTGGAATACGAGATTGGTCGTGCCCAGCGGCATGACTATCGCTTTGGCCTGCTGGTGATCGACCTGGACGATTTTAAGCGGGTCAACGATCGGTATGGCCACGGGTTTGGTGACGACTACTTGCAGCGGGTCGCCACCTTGCTGCAGAGCGGGTTGCGCGAGGGCGACATCGTTGCCCGGTACGGGGGCGACGAGTTTGTCGCCATCCTGCCCGATGCCGACGACGAGACGGCCGAGCAAGTGGCCAACCGGTTGCTCTCGCAGGCACAGGCTCTGCAGATTGCGGCCCCCGATGGGGTGACCGTGCCCCTGTCGCTGTCGGTGGGGCTGGTGGTCGGTCCGGTGGACCCGACGGATCCTGCCTCGGCGCAGGCGTTGTTCTCGCTGGCGGACCAGGCCATGTATCGCGCCAAGGCGGCCGGCAAGAATCGCCTGGCAATGGCCAACCGCGAGGCGGTGCTGGCCGTCGAGCAGACCGTCGACAATAGCCAGGAGGTGGCCACCATGGTGATTTCCGGCGACGTCTATCCGGTATTCCAGCCGATCGTGCCGGTCGCCGCTGACACGTCGGGTGACGTGGAACCCGTCGGCTTCGAGGTGTTTGCCCGCACGCGAGTGGGTGAGCGGGGCGTGCCGGCTGCGGAATTCGTCGACATGCTCACCCGCGGCCAACTCAGCGACTCGGTGGATCGGCGGATGATTGCCGGGGTGTTGGGGCACGAGGCGATGCAGGGCTTCGCCGGGCGGGTGTTTTTCAATATCGCGCCCACCAGCCTGCTGGAGGGACGTTTCGTGCATTTCTTGCTGGACGCCATCACGGCTTCGCCGGTGTCGCCGGGGCAGGTTGTGGTCGAGTTCAGCGAGGGCCCCATTGCCGGCGAGTTGGGTGCCCTGGCGCAACCGCTCGCCGATCTGCGCGCCGCCGGGGTGCGGCTGGCCATCGACCGGGCCGGTTCGGGACGGGAAACCTTCACCTACCTGCGCCGGTTCGATTTCGACTACATCAAGATCGAGGCCGAGTGGTTGTGCGACCGCAAGGTCAGTCGGCGTGATCGCGCCTTCGTCGACGGCCTGCTGACCATTGCCGAGACCCTGGGAGTCGAGGTGATCGTCAATAACGTCGAGACCGATGCCCAGGTCGAGCTGATCCGCAGCCTCGCCATCGATCTGGCGCAGGGCTATCGCTTTGCTCGCGAGAGCGAAACACCCCCACTGAAATTGCGTATTTCCTGACTGGCAGCGTTGGTCACCGCGCTGGCCGGGTCAGCGAGATGTCGTTGAGCCGGCTGGCGGCCTGCTCGCGCGCCAGACGCAGGAAGGCGTCCATGTAGGCCAGTTCCTCCTCGCCACGGCGCACGGCCAGGTGCATGGTGGCCGAGAGGCCCCCGCCGAGCGGTCGGGCCGAGATGATGCCGCGTTCGAGCTCCTCGGCGATTGCCCACTTGGGCAAGGCGGCCACGCCGTGACCGCTGGCAACCCACTGGGCGATCATCGCGGTCAACTCCGAGCTGCGCTGCCCGGCCGGTTCCACGCCTGCGGGGCCGAGGAATCGTTGGAACAGGTCCAGCCGCTCGCGTGCGACCGGATAGCCGATCACCGTCTGGTCGGCCAGCATCTCGGGTTCGATTTGCGGTTCGGCAGCCAGTGGGTGGTCGGGGGCCACTGCCAGCACCACGGGATAGTGGAAGAGCGGTTCGAAGTGCAGTTCCGGGTCGTCGATCGGGTCGGAGCTGATCACCCCGTCGAGCTGACCTCGCCGCAGCGCCTCGATGGCATCGAAGCTGAACGACATGGAAAGATCGGTCTCGATCGATGGCCACTCTGCCCGGTAGCGCTCCAGTGTCGGGATCAGCCAGGTGAAGCAGGAATGGCATTCCAGGGCCAGGAACAAGCGGCCGGTCGCCCCGCCGGCGATCTGGCGAAGATCCCGGTCGAGCCGCTCGACCTCCGGCAGGATGGTATCCGCTGCCGCCAGCAGCCGCCGGCCCGCCTCGGTGGCCCGCATGGGTCGCGAGCTGCGCGAGAACAGCGGTGTGTCGTAGTAGGTCTCCAGTGTGCGGATCTGGTGCGACAGCGCCGACTGCGTCAGGTGCAGCCGGTCGGCGGCCTGGGCCAGCGACCCGGTCTGCTGGATGGCGCGGATGGTCTTCAGGTGACGCAGTTCCAACAACATGGATGAACCTCAAAAAAAGCCGGCCGGGTTGCCCCGCGCCGGCCGTTTGGTCTCGTCTGAATGCCCGTCGCAATCAGTCGCGCGGGGTTTTCAGCGTTACCAGTTCTTCGGCCGAAGTGGGGTGCAGCGCCACGGTGTTGTCGAAGTCGGCCTTGGTCAGACGGGCCTTCACCGCGACAGCGAAGCCCTGCAGCATTTCATCGGCCCCGTCACCGACCAGGTGCAGGCCGGCCACGCGCTCTTCCTTGCCCACGCAAACGAGCTTCATGGCCGTCTTGAAGCCACTGCTCGACAGGGCATAACGCATCGGCGTGAAGGTCGTTTCGTAGATGGTGACTTCCTTCTCGCCGAACTGCTCGATGGCCTGCGGCTCGGTCAGGCCCACGGTACCCAGCGGCGGGTGGGCGAAGACCACCGTCGGGATGGTGTCGTACTCCAGGTGGGCATCGGTCTGGCCGTCGAACAGGCGATCGGACAGCCTGCGCCCGGCGGCGATGGCTACCGGGGTGAGCGGGTACTTGCCGATGATGTCGCCGATGGCGTAGATGCCCGGCACGTTGGTGTTCTGGTAGGTATCGACCGGGATCATGCCGTTCTTTTCCACCTCGACGCCGGCCTTGTCCAGACCGATATCGTCGGTGTTGGGCTTGCGGCCCACCGCCCAGATTACCTGGTTGAACGGCCCCAGCTGCTCGCCGTCGGCGCCATGGATGACGGTGCCGTCATCGGTTTTCTCCAAACTGGCGACCTTGAAGGGCAGGTGCCGTTCGATGCCCTGCTGCTCGAGGTTTTCGTCGGCGGTCTCGCGCACCATCGGGTCGAACGGGGCCAGTACCGTGTCGAGCATGTCGAGCAAGGTGACCTCGCTGCCCAGCGAGCGCATCACCCCGGCGAGTTCCACGCCGATATAGCCGCCGCCGATCACCGCGACCTTGCCGGGCTGTTCGTCGAGTTCGAAAAAGCCGTCCGAGGTGATGCCCAGCTCGGCCCCCGGGACCGGCGGGACCAGCGGGCGCCCCCCGGTGGACAGCACGATGTGGTCGGCGGTGTAGGTGGTGCCGTCGACATCCACCTTCTTGTCCCCGGCCAGGCGGCCGTAGCCCTCAATTACCTCGAGCTTGAGGTCCTTGGCGTAGCCGTTCCAGAAGCGGGTGATGCCGTCGATGAATTCGCGGCGTTTTTTCGCCAGGGCGCCGAAGTCCACCGAGCCGGGCGCCTCGGGAAAGCCCCAGTCGGCCGCGTCGTGGCGATCATGCGCCAGGTTGGCCGCATACCACATCACTTTCTTGGGCACGCAGCCAACGTTGACGCAGGTGCCGCCCAGTGCCTTGGGCTCGACGACGGCCACCTTGCGGCCATTCTGGGAGGCGCGCTCGGCCACGGCCAGGCCGCCCGAGCCGCCGCCGAGTACGATCATGTCGAAATGCTTGCCACTCATGGATGCCTCCGAGGAGATTTTTTGCGGATGTCTTAAAAAGATTGTCGGGCTTTCGGATGCCGGTCCATGCATCACTCTCGGCATGCGAAAGCCCGACCCGGACGCCACCGGGTCGGAGGGTCAGCGGGGTATCAGTAACCCTGCTGCTTGAGCCATTGCTGGGTCTCGTCGCTGCCGCCGATCAACTGACCGTCGACAAAGACCTGCGGGACCATTTCGGTCTGGGTCACGGCACGCAGGGCGCGCAGGTTGACGTCGTCACCGACGATGATCTCGTCGAACTCGAGCTCCGCGTCATGCAGCATGCCCTTGGCACGTGCGCAGAACGGGCAGCCCTTGCGGGAGAACAGCATGATCGAGTGCGGCTTCTTGGCGTTCGGCGCCAGCCAGTCGAGCATGGTGTCGGCGTCGGAGACCTCGTAGGGATCGCCCGGCTTCTCCGGCTCGATGAACATCTTCTCGATGGTGCCGTCCTTGACCAGCATGGAATAGCGCCAGGAGCGCTTGCCGAAACCGAGGTCGTCCTTGTCGACCAGCAGGCCCATGCCTTCAGTGAAGTCGCCGTTGCCGTCCGGGATGAAGCGGATGCGGTCGGCGTTCTGGTCCTGAGCCCACTCGTTCATGACGAAGGCATCGTTGACCGAGATGCATACGATCTCGTCGACGCCGTGCTTCTTGAATACCGGCGCCAGCTCGTTGAAGCGCGGCACGTGGCTCGAGGAGCAGGTCGGGGTGAATGCGCCAGGCAGGGAGAAGACCGCCACGGTCTTGCCCTTGAAGATCTCGTCGGTGGTGACGTTGACCCAGTCGTGGTTCTGACGGGTGCGGAAGGTGACGTTGGGTACCTTCTGGCCTTCGCGATTCTCCAGCATGCGGGAGTCTCCTTTTAAGTATGGGTTGAAACGAACGAAAAAAAGCGTTGTCGGGTGTGCTTGACACCCAATCCGTGAGCAAATATAGGGACGAATGATGAAAAAACAATCACGACGACGGCCGAAGATCGGCCGATATAAAGGCGTGCGTTTTGGTCAGCGGTGAAGAGTAGATCAAGGGTTCGATCAATAGAAATTGATTTTCTCGATCCCTTTGATAGGGAAGAGCTATCAAAGGGCAGCCGTTGTTCGATCAGTCGCCGGCCGGCGGCAGCTTTTCGAGCGCCCAGAGGGATTCGAGCGGTTCGCGCTGGCGGATTTCGTGACAATTCGTGCCGTCGATCAGTATCTCGGCGGCACGTGGGCGGGTATTGTAGTTGGAGGCCATGGAAAAACCGTAGGCCCCCGCGCCCAGCACGGTCAGCAGGTCGTCTTCGCCCAGCGTCATCTCGCGCTCGTGGCCGAGGAAGTCGCCGGTCTCGCAGATCGGGCCGACGATCTCCCAGGTGCCCGGGTGGCGCTCACCTGTGCCTCGGCCGGCGGGGACGATCGCCATGTCGCTGCCGTAGAGCGCCGGTCGCATCAGGTCGTTCATCGCCGCATCGACGATGGCGAACGACTTGTGGCTGCCCGGCTTGAGGTATTCGACCCGGGTGAGCATGGCGCCCGCCGGTCCCACCAAAAAGCGGCCCGGCTCGATCCAGATGGGCAGCTCCCGGCCGAGCGGGTCGGCGTCGACCACCGAGGTGATCGCCTCGACCCAGTCCGCGGCCGCCGGGGGCGACTCGTCGGTGTAGCGGATGCCCAGCCCGCCACCCAGGTCGAGGTGCTTGAGACGGATGCCGCGCTCGGCGAGCTGATGGGTCAGGGCCATAACGCGTTCGGCGGCCGCGGAGAACGGACTGACGTCGGTCAACTGCGAGCCGATGTGGCAGTCGATGCCGATGATCTCCAGCGCCGGCTGGGCGTGCGCCCACTCGTAGAGCGGCAGGGCCTCGTCGATGGCCACGCCGAACTTGTTGTCCTTCAGGCCGGTGGAGATGTAAGGGTGTGTGCGGGCGTCCACGTCCGGATTTACGCGTAGCGATATTGGAGCTTTTGTGTCCATTTCGCCGGCAATGTCGGCAATTCGATGCAATTCGGCCTCGGATTCGACATTGAGGCAGCCGATGCCCGCCGCCAGCGCGCCGCGGATTTCCTCGGCCGACTTGCCCACGCCGGAGAACACCACCTTGGCCGGATCGCCCCCGGCGGCTTGCACGCGCGCCAGTTCACCAAAGGAGACGATATCGAAGCCGGCGCCCAGGCGGGCCAGCAGGTGCAGGATGCCGATATTGCTGTTGGCCTTGACCGCGTAGCAGATGCGATGGGCCCGCTCGCCGAACGCGTCGGTCAGCGAGGTGAACGCCGCCTCGATCGCGGCGCGCGAGTAGACGTAGGTCGGCGTGCCGAAACGCTCGGCCACGAGGCGGGCCTCGACCTGTTCGATCATAAGCCCCCCATCGGGGTCGCGGGAGAAGTGGGCGGGAAGGGCTGTCTCGGGCACGCTGATGCTCCGGTTTAGTCTTGCGTTGAGTCGTTGGTGTACCCGGGGGC
>JAABTF010000020.1 GCA_011389965.1 Halothiobacillus sp. | reverse complement strand
CTCGTTTCCCATTGGTTCAGTGCCCCATCAGCTTTTCGGCGGCGTCCGGCTTGTCGTGGACGGCGTGCTTGTCGACGATCGTGGCGGTGGCCTGGTTCATGCCGATCACCTCGACCTCGATACCCTCCCGGCGGAAGTCGACCACCGCCTTGTCCAGGGCGGTCACCGCGGTGATGTCCCAAAAGTGCGCCTTCGACAGGTCGATCGTCACCTTATCCACGTCGTCCTTGAAATCAAACGACTCGAGGAATTTCTCGCTGGAGGCAAAGAATACCTGCCCCGCCACCTCGTAAGTGCGGTGACGCGGATCGTTCTCGTCCTCGGACAGCCGCGAGGAGACATACATGTACTGGCCGACCTTGTTGGCGAAGAACATCGCCGCCAGCAGCACGCCGGTGAGCACGCCGTAGGCGAGGTTGTGGGTCGCCACGGTGACGATCACGGTCATCACCATCACCACGTTGGTGCTCATGGGGTGCTTCTTGAGATCCCGGATCGAGCCCCAACTGAAGGTACCGATGGACACCATGATCATCACTGCCACCAGGGCGGCCATCGGGATCAGCACCAACAGCGGCGAGAGGAACACCACCAGGATCAGCAGGTAGACACCCGCCAGCAGGCTCGAGAGGCGGGTGCGGCCGCCGGACTTGATGTTGATCACCGACTGGCCAACCATCGCGCAGCCGGCCATGCCGCCCATCGAACCGGAGACGATGTTGGCGATGCCCTGGCCCTTGCACTCGCGGGCCTTGCTGGTCTTGCTGTCGGTCAGGCCATCGAGCAGGTTCTGCGTCATCAGGGACTCGAGCAGGCCGACCACCGCGATGGCTGCCGAGTACGGCAGGATGATCATCAGCGTCTCGAGGTTCAGCGGGATGTCGGGGAGGAAGAACACCGGCAGGGTGTCGGGCATCTCGCCCATGTCACCGACGGTGCGCACGTCG
Organism: Halothiobacillus sp.; assembly: GCA_011389965.1. Taxonomy (GTDB): domain Bacteria; phylum Pseudomonadota; class Gammaproteobacteria; order Halothiobacillales; family Halothiobacillaceae; genus Guyparkeria. The sequence continues at coordinate 39,021 of JAABTF010000020.1, read as the reverse complement.
ATGTTCATGTACCAGGCGATGACGGTGAGCACCACGATGGTGACCAGCGGCGAGGGGATCACGTTGGTGATCTTGGGCAGGCCGTAGATGATCACCAGGCCGGCCGCGGTCATGGCGTAAACGTGCCAGGTGACATTCGTTAGCTCGGGCAGTTGGGCCATGAAGATCAGGATGGCCAGGGCGTTGACGAAGCCGGTCATTACCGAGTTGGAAATGAACCGCATCAACCGGTCCAGGCGGATGTAGCCCGCCCCGATCTGCAGCACCCCGGCCAGTATCGAGGCGGCCAGCAAGTATTCCAGGCCGTGATCGGCAACGAGGGTGATCATCAGCAGGGCCGTGGCCGCCGTCGCGGCCGAAATCATGCCCGGCCGCCCCCCGGTGAAGGCGATCACCACCGCGATGGCGAACGAGGCGTACAGCCCCACCTTGGGGTCGACGCCGGCAATAATGGAGAACGCGATCGCCTCCGGAATAAGCGCCAGGGCCACCACCAGCCCCGCCAAGGCATCCCCTCGAAGGTTGGAAAACCATTCCTGCTTGATGCGGTACCAGTTCATCGTGACTCTCTGTCCAGCGAATTGGGATTAGGCAGAAAGTAGCCGGACCGTTCAGACTCGCCTGCCATCACGACAAGGGGGTGTCCCGTGCCCGCATTCGCGCGCACCAGCCGCCCCGCTTGCTCGACCGGATGCCCCATGAGGGACGGCCGGATGGAGATATGATGAACAGAATGAACCACGGAAACGCCTCCACGAGGATTTCGGAAGACGGCGCTTTCCTGCCGATAAGGCCGCGACTCTACCAGAGCCACCACCTGACTTCATTTCAGGAAGCGACTGCAGGTGATCAGAACCGGCGCAGCAATTGCCAGTTGACCGAGTAGGCGTCGTAGCGGCCAGTGGTCTGGGAGCGGTCGCTGTACGCGGCGCTCAGACGGCTGTACCAGTCGCGATAGATGCCGTTGATCAACTCGACCGAGACGTCGGTACCGAACTCGTACTGGGGAAGGCTATCGTCGGTGTGCCAGCCCGGGCTGACACTGACGCTCAGACCGTCGTCGTCAGAGAACTTCCAGTAGCCGACCGCGGTGACGGCGAAACGGCGATAGTTCCCGGGGTCGTAGTAGCCATTGGCAAGATCCTCGTCATAGTCCTGCCAGTGGGCCGAGACGCCCAGGTCAAGATTGAAACGCTCGGTACGGAGCATGGCGCGGTAGGGATTGACGTAGACCTCGTCTCGCCGATTACCGTCGCTCAGACGACCGTGGGCCACCTCGGCGTTAACGAAATGCCGCAGCGTGGGCTGCCAGTGGATACGGGCCCGGTGATCCCGCATCGTGATACCGAGCGAGGCCGACTGCGGCGAGATATCCCAGACCCGGCGGGTCGCAGACAGGTCCACCCACAGGTTGTCGAGCGGCCGCAGATCGGCATAGAGGCCGTAGAGGCCATGGTCCCCGCCACCGCCGTCGATGCTTGCCGCGCCGACCTCGCCACCGATCTCGAGCAGCGGGCTGAAGCGGTGGCGCGCACCTACCCAACCCTGTTCGATGTCGATGGCGGTATCGCCCTCCACCCCCACGTACGGGCTGCCGGCCTTGGTGCGCAGGTCGCGGTGCTCCAGTCGACCATAGAGATAGGTCTCGGGCGTCAGCGACCAGCGCCCCTTGACCGCAAAACGGCGCAGGCTGATGTCGTCGGCGTCATCCCACCAACCAACCTCGATGCCGATGTTCGAGCGCAGAAAAGCATGCGTACTGCGGATCGCGTCGAGCGTGTCCTTGGATTTCGGCCGCAGACGCTTGAGGGGCTCGAGCGCCGCGATCGCCTCGGTGTGGCGCTTTTCACCGCGCAGGATCAGCATGCGGGTATAGAGATATTCGTAGTTGTCAGGCTCAGCGGCGAGCAGTTCGTTGTTGAACGGCCGCGCCCGGCTGGGGCGATGCGCCCAGGCAAGCAGCCGCGCGCTGCGGGCGGCCCACTCATCATCCTCGCCGTGTACCTTGCGATAGTGAGCGAGTGCATCGGCGGCATTGGCATAGTCGCCTCGCCAGGTCTGGATGGTGGCGTAACCAAGCAGCGCCTCGGCATCATCCGGATGCGTCGCCAGGTATTCGTGGTACAGGGCGACCGACTCATCGAGCTCGCCGGCACCGCCCAGCGCCCGAGCATAGGCCTTCAGGTCGCTTGCATCGCCGCTGATCCCGTAAATGCGTTCGCGCATCCGGACCACGGCTACCGAGTCCCCTGCCCAGTTGGCCTGCCGGGCACACTTGCGCAGCACAGAGACATCGTCCGGGCGCGCATCGGCGGCTGCCTGGCAGTGCTCCAGCGCCCGTGCCGGCTGGTCGGCCTGCGCCCAAGCGGCGCTGGCTGCCAGGCGCAGGTCTGCATCGTCGGGCTCGGTCTCGACCGCCTGGTCCAGCGCTTGTGCTGCCGCAACCGGCTGGCCGTCGGCTGCCAGCACGTCGGCCAGCCGGCGCCACAGATCCGTGCGATCCGGATCGGTTTCGAGTGCATCCCGGTAGACCGATGCGGCGGTCGCCCAGTCCTGTTGCATCTCCGCAGCCAAGGCCGCTTCCGGAACCGCATGAATGGCTGCCTGAGCGAAGGCCGGTGGCGCAAAGACCACCGTGGCAATCAGCGCGAGTGCGCCGAACTGCCTGGCCGACAGGCCGCGAAGGGGAAAACGTATCATTTGCGCCATTTTCTATTCCCCGTAATCCAGAGATCCGTGGCAAAGCGGCCGATGGTCACCAGGTCGTAGAGCAGGCTCGCGTAGCGGATCGGAGTCATCAGGATGCCCTGCAGGAAGGCCTTGAAGCGCCGCCCCCTGGAGACATAGGTCAGGATGCCCACTGCGATGATCATCTCGGCGATCAGGGTGACGATCAGTGGCTCCCACAACTGCAGGATGATCATGACCAGTAGGGCTGTCGGGAAGGCGACCTTCTCGAACGCCGCCATGAACGGAATCCAGCCGGCAGGTCGCCCCTCCCTTTCGGTATGGGCCACGCCGAACGGCTGACGATAGGCCTCACGGACCTTGCGCCGGGCGACCATTTCCTTGATTGCCGGATCGTGCTTTTCCCGGTAGCGGTGGCGCATCCGCCGCAGGACCTTGAAGGGGCTGCCGAGCAACCCGTCGAAGTAGTAGCAGCTCTGCAGGAACGAGGACGACCACATGTAGATCTGCCGCGGCAGGTTGCGCATCTCCGGCTCCATCGAATGCGCAGTGACGTCCTGGAGCTGGATATTGCGATACCCCTCATTCATCAGCGCAAAGCCGATAAAAATGTCCTCGGAGTTGGTCAGGTCGTCGCCCATGACGGGCTCGTACTTGTCGAACAGATCCTTGATGAACTTGCGCCGGTACGCAACCGCGCAGCCCACCGGATTGGTGATGCTGCCGAAGAACTTCATCTGGCCGACATAGACGAATCGCTGCAGGAAGGTGTAGAGCTGCTGGCGATAGACCGCGGTGAGGTTACGGTTGAGGCGGTGCCACCAGTTGCCTTGTGGCTGGTGGAGGTCCACCCCCTCCTTCGCGTCCAGGAACGCGCTGATCGCCGGCTCGTTGATGCGCCGGCGACGGTCCTTCTCGCGAGTGGGCAAGATCACGCCACAGGCGCTGGCGATGCCCGCCCCCTGATAGAGCTCCTCGACCGTCCGGGCAATGTAGTTGTCTGCATCAAGATAGGTATCGGCATCTAGGATGAACTCGACATCCGCATCGTACTCGCGCGACTGGCGCTTGATCGTGGGCGTCTTGCCGATGGGATGGTCGCGCTGGATCACGGTCAGCGGCATGCCGTGATACTCGACGAAGGCACGGGCGTACTCGATGGTCCGATCGCTACTGCCATCGTCGACGAGGATGATATTGCGCGGCTGCTTGGTCTGCCGCCGCACCGACTCCAGTGCGAGCACCACGTTGGCCTGCTCGTTGAGCGCCGGGATGACAACGTCGACGACCGCTTCGCGCCAGTCCTCGGAGGGGTTGGGGTCGGTATTGTCCGGCCCGCGGATCAGCCCGATGATGCTGAGCACGGCGCTCGGACTCAGGACAAAATAGGGTGTGGTTGCCATGCGCCCTCCTCAGGAGGCTCCTTCTCTATGCCGGACCCGGGCGATCAGGTCGTCCAGGGTGGCGTCCAATGTCCATTGTGGGAGGTATTCGATCAGTCCGTGCAGCCGCGTGAGATCCGGACAGCGGTGCGAGATGTCGACGTACTCCTGACCATAAGCCACCTCGTAGGGCAAATGCTCGACAGGGGACATCGAGTCTGCACGTTCGATGGCGCGCTCGGCCAGCTCATTGATGGAAATCTCGTGGTTGCCACCGACATTGACGATCAGCCCATCGGTGCTCGCGCACCCCGCCAGCTGATCGAGCATCTGCACGGTATCACGCACATCAGTGAACGAGCGGCTCTGCGCCCCGTCACCGAACACGGTCAGCGGTTCGCCCGCCACGGCCTGGCTGACGAAGCGCGGCACCACCATGCCGTAGCGACCGGTCTGACGAGGCCCGACGGTATTGAAAAGGCGCACCACCGTCACGGGGATATCCTTGGTCCGCGCGTAGGAGAGGGCGAAAGCCTCGTCGGCCAGCTTGCTGATGGCGTAATTCCAGCGCGGCGGGGCCTCGGGCTGGATGATCAGGTCCATGTCCTCTCGCAGGCATGGGTCGGTGCGGGGTCCGTAGACCTCGGAGCTGGACGCGAGCAGAACCTCTGGCCGCCAGCCGCAATGATCGACCGCTCGCAGCAGCCGCTCGCAGCCAGCGATATTCGTGGCCAAAACATCGATGGGACGTTCGAGCACGCGGAATACGCCCACCACGGCGGCGAGGTGATAGATCCGATCGGCCCAGGTCACGGCCTCATTTAGGTCGGCCCAGGTGACGATGTCGGCTTGGGTAAAGCGGAAATGCGGGTTGGAAAGATGTGCCGCGACATTGGACTGGAAGCCGGTGCTCAAATCATCCACAACATGGACCTTATCTCTCGCCGTCAGATGGCGGTCCACGAGGTGCGAGCCAATGAAACCCGCTCCACCGGTAATCAAGACATGCATGCCCAAAACTCTCTGATCGTCTCCCGCTTGCCGGGCGGCAAACCGTGGCCAGTCCACCTTGAGTATAGACACTCGGATGCCCAGCCGATCGTCTTACTCAACACTAGGTCTGGTCGCACGCGCCGCTGCAGCCGGCTCGTCGCCATTTGCTGCTATGTTCTGTCGATAACAGACAAAAACACGGAGGACTCCCGCATGACCGAACCAGTTGTTGATCGTCGATCCCTCGCCTACTGGATGGTGGCAAGCCTGATTGTCGCCGCCCTGCTGCTGTGGCTGGGACTGGGGCTTCATCCGCCCGGGGCCGCCTATGCCCGCACCCTGCCGGCGTCTCCTCTGAGCGGAGCCATGGGCTTCGCCTTTTTGCTGGCCTGGGCCGCATTCGCCTATGCGGCTTCGATTACGGCACCCCATCCGGGGACAGAGCGACTTGCCTTGATCGCCGCGCTTGCCTTGCCCTTGCTCGTCGTGCTCCTCCTCGGTGCCGAAATGTCCATGCTGGCATTGCTTCTGGCTATTGTGTGGCTGGCCGGGCTGATCTGGGTGGCTTGGCAATTGGCGAAGCGAGAGCCGTTGGCTGGCTTGATGATGTTGCCTGTTATCGGCAGTGCCATCGCCAGTCTGCTTCTGTCGCTGACTCTCTGGGTCATTCCCTGATCCGCCGAATGAGAAAATCGGAAGAATGAAAAAAGCCGCCCGGTCAAAATGAACGGGCGGCCTTTTCGATTCACGGGCGGATGGCAATCATTCCTCTCGCCAGTGAAGGTCCACCCAGCATTGAGGAAGCGGCTCTCCGGACGGAAACTCGAGTTCTTCCTTCTCGAAACTTTCCTCGTCTTGCATCTCCTCACCAGCATGTTGCCGCCCCATTACACTGGGCAAAGCCGGATCGGCGAGGGTTTCCACGTCGAGCACCTCGACCATGTCGCCATTATCCATCCGCCTAAGGAACATCGGGAACCTCCTTCTTCTGGCTATCGATCAAAATTTCAGCATCCAGTTATGTGCTCAAAGCTTATGTGGCAACGCCACGCGAATCTCTTCGGTCGAGCGAAGCGTCAAATCCTTGGCCGTCTGTTCGACTAGCACTTCCGCCAAATGATTGCCCATCTCGTCCCGCAGCACGCCGAGAAAATGGGGAGCCGCCAAAAGGTAGAAGCGGTCCATCTTGCCATCCTGCCGAGCCTGATCAAGACGAGACACGACATCGCGAGCGAACCGCTTCGCCTCGGTATCCTTGGCCGTATTGGCGGGCTCGTAGGCATGCAAGGCCTCGCCCTGCCGGTCCTTGGTGGCGCCGGGACGGTCGGTAACCAAGTCCTCATTGTCGAGACGTGCAGAGGAGTTCGATAGCGAGGTGATCTCGACAAGCTCACCCTTTGGCGCCGGCTGGCTGGAGGGAAAGGCCTGGCTACCCAGATACGCTCCCGGGTTGTCACGAACTTCAAGGAAACGTGCCCGCCCGTCATCGGCAACCACTACCCATGTAGTCATAATTCAACCTCCTTGGATGCTGTGTCATGTAAGTCCACCCCGAGTGTATACGCTGCTCGGAGCGGTTGCTTAGCGGATTGACGGCACCACGCCGCGTCACGGAAATCAAAAAAACCCCGCCAGAGTGGCGAGGCTTATGTCGCCCGAGTCGGGCAGTGCAAATGGTTCGATATCAGTAGATATTGGCCGGGTTGACCGACGTGGCGCCCTCGTCGGCGTACATGCCGTATTCCTTCATGGAGCCGTCGTAAAGCTCGACGTTGTCGTTACCCGCGATCTCGCTGGCGACGAACCAGACCCCCGAGGCGAGGTTGCCCGAGTTGCAGTAAGTGATCATCGGCCCAGACGGATCGAGTCCCTTGAATTCCATCATGGACTCGTAACTCGAGGCCGGCAGGAAGTTCGCCGCAGCACCATCGGCGCGCACCAACAGAGAGGTGGGCATGTTGACCGCACCCGGCAAGTGGCCCGGCACGGTCTTGGACTTGCTGAACACACCCATGTACTGGTTCGGCGGACGGGCATCGACAAGTTGCATGCTGCCCGGGTTGTCGGCGGCCTGTCGCACCTCGGCGTAGGTTGCCAGGATCTCGTCCCGCTCGTCGGTCGCGGTCCAATCGCCACCATCGATCGCGGCCGGCTTGCCGGTCTCGCCATCGAAACCCGCCGCCAGCCAGTTGGCCAGGCCGCCGTCGAGCAGGGCCATGTTGTCGTGGCCGAAATACTTCATCTGCCAGTACAGGCGAGTGGCCTTGGTGAAATCGGAACCGGAAAGCCCCAGGGGCACGATGACCACGCTGTCATTCTTGTCCACGCCCAACGATTGCATGAAGCCCTCGAAGTCGGACTTCGCCGGAATCAGCTTGCCAACCTTCTTGCCGTTCTCCATCCGCTCGACACGCACGTTGCCCCAATCGACGAACCGCGCGCCGGGAACGTGGCCAGAAACCACGGAAACCACCTTCTTGCCCTCAACGGTCTCGTACTTTGGCGCCATCGCGAACGCCTTTTCCGATCCCGTGATCTGAAGAACCGTGACCTCGTCGAGATTGTCATTCAACCACTGGGGGTCGACCACCGGACCGGGCACATCCATAGCCCAGGCTCCCTGTGCGACGGCCAGCGCCGCCGCTCCGGCGGGAACAACGAGAAACCGCTTAAGATTCATATGACTCAACTCCTTCTTCGTACATCAAAAATCGGCGTCACTCGGGCGCCCGAAAACCCACCTCGAAACGGGTGAGAAAAAAACTATTCCGTCAGGGCCGCGGCCCGTTGCGACCAGGCGGTAACCAAGGTGGGCATATCCACCACCTCCTCACTCAATATGTGACGATCCCTGTCGGCGCTCACCGCCGGGTTCGGCCATGTTCCCCCCGGGTCGAGCAGTTGCTGGTCCCGGGCCTTAAGCAAGGTCGCGATCACAGGCATGAGCAGTGCCACGGCTGCCGTCAGCCAGCGTCCCACCAGCCACGACGGTCGTGCTCGATTGATCTCGAACGCCTCCGGGAGGCCTTCGAGGAGGCGATCGGCCGGCAGCATGCTCTCGCCGGTCACCCAGGCATTGGTCGTAAAAACCCGCGACAGGGCACCCTGCGCCGTCATCGACAACGCCACCACGTGCGCAAAATTGGGCTCGCCTTCCCTGGGTATGAACAAGTGAAAATGCCCGTGCTCCTCATGAGTCCACTCGGCCGGATCATGGGCGTGGTAATAGAAGCGTGCCCCGCTGTTCGCGTCCTGGGCATCGTCGGCCGGAAAATGGGCCCAGTAATCAAACCCTTCGTCGCGATGATCACGGAACAGTTCGGTCAACACGGTCTGATTGTCACTGGCGAGCGCCTGCTGGATGCCCACCCATTCATCCCATGCCGCCAGACCGGCTTCTTCCCAGCCCGCGGGCAGGCAGCCACCTTGAATGCGTTCGACTACCGAGCCTGACTGGCTCGCCACAGACATGGGCTGAATCACAGAAGCCGGGCCTTATTCCCCGCCCGGGGCACAGGGATTCGCCCCCCGGGCCGACGGGGCACATGGATTGCCCCCACGTGCCGACGGGGCACAGGGATTGCCGCCGCGAGCTGATGGCGCGCAGGGATTGCCCCCACGGGCCGACGGGGCACAAGGGTTGCCGCCGCGGGCCGATGGGGCACAAGGATTGCCGCCGCGGGCTGATGGCGCGCAGGGGTTGCCGCCACGGGCCGACGGGGCACAAGGATTGCCGCCGCGGGCTGATGGCGCGCAGGGGTTGCCGCCACGGGCCGATGGGGCACAAGGATTGCCTCCGCGGGTTGATGGCGCACAGGGATTGGCACCACGTGCATAGGCCGCGGAAAACGGCACCATGGTGGTGGCTGCCAGGGAGGCCCCCACGCTGAATGCCACCGCCGGAATAGATGCCTTGAGTGCCCGTCGGGCACGGGCACGCTGGGTAATCTTCTTCGAATCCATACTCTCTTTCTCCTGCCGATTAGCGGGGCAAATCGCCCCGCCAGTGCATCATGTGATCGATTCAGTCGCTACGGTTTTCGGCTGTCGCTTCACGACCGAGATCACGCGACAGATCGTCGGGCTGATCGGGTGCATGCCCTTCGGTGATGTCCTCGGCCGTGTATACGCCCTGGGTGCGACGTTCGAGCGCCCTGCCCACGGCGAAGCCGGCAATCAGCATCAGCACCATGGCCACGATGACCAACCAGGGAGAAACACCGAACAGTTCGGGCACGGTCTTGGCAGACACATACGCGGTGTTCACCACCGTCTGGATAAAGCTCGTGTCATAGACCCCGGCAAATGCCCAGACGCCGACGACCATGCCGAGCATGAAGATCAGGCCGTCGATACGGCCACTGCCCAGGCCGACCACCGACGTGCCAGGACAGTAGCCGCCAATGGCAAAGCCGGCCCCGATCAACACCGCCCCGAGCACCGTGCCCCAGAGATACATCTCGGAAACGTAGAACCCCTGCGCGCCGAAGGTGTTGTTCACTTGAAGCAGCAAAATGCCGACAGCCGCGACGATGATCGCGGAAAACATGACCTTGAACACCGACCAGTCCGTCAACCGGAACTGGGCGGTGAGTTTGCACGGTGAACCAAATCCCGCCTGCTCGAGCACGAAGCCAAACAGGATGCCGGTGGCCAGTGCGGTACCTGCCGTTCCGTAATCCATTACCAAACCCTCCGCATCAGCATGCTGACCGCGATCCCAACGATGAAGAACGTGATCAGGAAGACAAATCCGGCAACACCGAGCATGGCGGTATTCGACAGACCGACGCCACTGGTGCAGCCTGCGGCCAAGCGCGAGCCGAAGCCGGCGAGAATGCCGCCGCCCAAGGCGAGCAGCAGTCGGGGAAACGCCCCAATGCGCCCGGAACCACGATCCACCTTGACGCGAAACCGACCGGAGGAAACCGACGCGAGAATGGCGCCAATCAGGGTTCCGACCGCGGCCACCACGATCCAGGCGGCCAGAGGATTGCCTTGTGCCATACCACCCAGATAGGCGTTCTCACGCGTGGCTTCTGGCGCCACTTGCAGTCCAATCTCGGTGGCAACGCGAGCGAAGGCCCCCGAGGAGCCCATGCCGTTACCCACCAGAACGAACGTGAGCAACAGCACCAGGCCGAGCACGATCCCGGCAACGAAGGGTGGCCATAGCGGCCTGACTTGGCATGACATCTCTCTGCTGAACCTCCTGGAATTAGCGTTTAAAAGTCCATCACCCCGGGCAGCCCGGGGACGCGAATGCTTGTGATGCTCACGAGGACTCAGGCGAACCTGAGCCCCGCGGGCCATCTAGAATGCGGCCGCTTCGGCCTCGAGAAACGCCAGAGAGGCGTACTTGCCGATGTTTTCGTCAAAGCCGTTGACGAAGGGAGCGTAATATCTGACGCGCTCGTCTTCGAGCACGTAGTCCTTGACCACACCCGGGCTGGCCATCTCGTTGACGGCGCGCTCGGCGGACTCGTAGATGCCTTCGAACAGACGGCGGTTGTGCTCGATCAGGTCGTAGGCCGGGAAGCCATGCGCCGGGATCCAAAAGGCCTCCGGCACGCTTTTCTCAAGGGCATCGAATGCCTTGAAGGTGCCCAGAAAACTGCCGTCGTCCATGAAGGCGATGCGGTTGTTCATGGCAATGTCGCCCACGTGGACGATGCGTTTTTCCACCAACTCGAGGCTGATGTCCGACGGCGTATGGGCGGTGCCATAGAAGTGTACGCGCACGGTGGTGTCGCCAAAGTCGATCTCGTCGCCGTGACCGACAATCTCGTTCGGCGGCGTGACCACCGTGCCGGCAATGGCATTGTCCGTCGATCGCTCCATCAAGCTTTTCCAGAAGTCACCCTGGTTGCTGAGGATGGCCGAGGTGGTCTTCGCGTGGGCGTAGATCGGCACGTCGGGGTTTTCCTGCACGAAGGCATGATTCCCCAGCCAGTGGTCGCCGTGATAATGGGTATTGAAGACCGCCGCGATCGGCTTGTCCGTGAATTTTCGGATCTGCCGCAGTGCCATCCGGCCGATCTGCAACGACGCGCCGGAATCGATGATCACTACACCCTTTTCGGTGATGACGAAGGTGACGTTGCTCATCATTCCCTGGTTTTCCACCGAGGGGAACCCCCAGGGCGAGACGATGCAGTAGACGTTCTCCGCGACCTCGGTCGCCGGGATATCCGGCATGGGCGGCCCTTCCACCACCAATTCCTCTTGGGCGAAGACGCTCGAGGCCCAGGACATGGGCACGGCGGACAGACCGGCCGTCATGCCCAGATTGCGCAGAAAACGACGGCGCGTCGCCAGGAACTGACTCTTGTATTCCATAACTCGACTCCTCCGGTACACCTTGTCCACTCACCGTCGCTGCTGCTCTGAAACGATTCCGGATCAAACCGGCTCAAGCCAGACTGGCGAGGGAGGACGCAGGCCCACCTGCTTTATTAGCGACTTCTAAATATTGGCCCCCGGCCGTCGAAATTTCAACGCCGGGCCGATCGACATTCTTGATCCGGAGTCAAGTTTGCTTCTGCCCTGCCCCGGAAGCAACTGCGCTATCATGCCCATCCACGTCCGACCGCGTCCAGACCATGTCCTGTGTCAACCACCATCAGTGCGTCGAGCAAGCCCTTGCCCGAGCCGAAACACTCTGCCATCGGGCCAATGCGCGCCTGACCCCGATCCGCCGGGAGGTGCTTCGGGAGATATGGTCCAGCCACGAGGCAACCAAGGCCTATGATCTGATCGAGCGGCTCTCGCGGCACGGAGAACAAGTCAAGCCGCCCACGGTCTACCGGGCGCTGGACTTCCTGCTCGAACACGGCCTGATACATCGTATCGAGAGCCTCAATGCCTTTGTTGGCTGCGACCATCCCCAGCATCCCCACCAGGCCATCCTCCTGATCTGCAATGACTGCGGCGATATCCGCGAGGAAGGCAGCGAGGCCGTGCATGCCGCCCTGGCGACACTCGCCAGCAGCGTGGGGTTTTCCCCCTGGTCGGAGGTAATCGAGCTGCGCGGCTTGTGCCGCGACTGCCGTCTTGCGCGTGAGCGCAAGGCCGCCGAGTCCCTCGACCACAGTGACACCCACGAGCCCAACGGAACCGCCACATGAGCACAGCCCCGCAAATCGACGCGCTGCGTCGCGATCAGGTCATCGACTGCGAGCTGCTAGGTCAGCGCCTGATCCTGCACTCCACCTGGGGGCTGTTTTCCCCGCGGGAGGTCGATGCCGGCACCCGGCTACTGCTGGAGCACACCCCGGTCCCGCCGGATGGAAGCACCATCATCGACCTGGGATGCGGCTACGGGCCGATCGGCACCAGCATGGCCAAGGCATGCCCGGCCAGCCAGGTGATACTCCTCGACAAGGACTTCGTCGCGGTGGACTACGCCCAGGGGAATATCGGCCGCAACCACCTGAAAAATGCCGAGGCACGGCTGTCCAACGGACTGTCGGCGATCAAGGACACCCGATTCGACCGGCTCTACTCGAATGTCCCAGCCAAGGTGGGCAAGGAAATGTGGCAGATCATGCTGTTCGACACGTGGCGGGGCCTGAACCCCGGTGGCGAGGTGTGGTTCGTGTCCATCAACGGACTGCGCGACTACTTCAAGCGCACCATGAAGGAACAGTTCGGCAACTACGAGAAGATAAAGCAGGGCAAGACCTACACCGTCCACCGCGCGGTGCGCGAATCAGGACGCAGGCACGGCTAACTTTAAAACCCGTGCCGCGAGGGTGGGCCTACACCACTCGCCGACGAATGCGGTAGATGGCGTGTTCACCAAACCAGTTGGGCAGGGCGCGCAGCAGGGGCGAGCTCTGGCGGGCCTGGTCGACCACGGCACGGTCGAGGATCTCGATCCCCAGCCCTTCACACAGCGCTTCGAAGTCGCGCAACGTGCACAGGTGGATATTGGGGGTGTTGTACCAGGGATTCGGCAAGGCCTTGGTGGTCGGCATCATCCCCTGAATACCCAGCTGCCAGCGATTGCGCCAGTAACCCATATTGGGAAAGGTGACGATGCCTTCCTCGGCGATCTCGAGCATCTCGCTGAGCAGCCGCTCGGGGTGCCGAATGGCCTGGATGGTCTGGCTGACCACGACGTAGTCGAACGAATGTGGCCCGAACCAGTCTCGGATGCCGGCATCGAGATCCGACTGGATCACGTCGAGATCCGCGGCCACGCCATGGGCGACCCGCTCGTCATCGACCTCCATGCCCAGCCCACGGACCGAGCGCTCGGCGATCAGATGCTGCAGTAGCGCGCCATCACCGCAGCCCAGGTCCAACACCCGAGCGCCCTCGCGGATCCAGCCGGTGACGATATCCCAGTCCGGGCGGTTCATTCGGCGGCCTCCGTTTGCGAGATGCTGCGCGCGATGTTGTCGAAGTAGCCAGTCAATACCTGGTGGTAATAGGGAATGGGCATCAGGAAGGCATCGTGCCCCTGATGGGCCTCGACCTCGGCGTAGGAAACGGACTTGCCGCCGGCGAGCAATGCCCGGACGATCTCGCGCGAACGCGTCGGGGAGAAGCGCCAGTCGGAGGTGAAAGACACCACCAGAAACCGGGCCGTGGCGGGTTCGAGCGCCGTCGCCAGGTCATCGCCCGCCTCGGCGGCCGGGTCGAAGTAGTCCAGCGCCTTGGTCATCAAAAGATAGGTGTTGGCGTCGAAGCGATCGACGAAGCTGGTGCCCTGGTAGCGCAGGTAGGACTCGACCTGGAACTCCACGTCGAAGCCGTACTGGACGCGCCCCGAACGCAGCTCGCGCCCAAACTTGGCCCGCATGGCGTCATCGGAAAGATAGGTGATGTGCCCCAGCATCCGGGCCAGCATCAAGCCACGCCGGGGGATGGTGCCGTGCTCGGCATAACGCCCGTCGTGGAAATCCGGGTCGGTGATGATGGCCTGACGGGCCACCTCGTTGAAGGCGATATTCTGCGCCGAGAGCTTGGGCGCCGCGGCGATCACCACGGCGTGCGCCACCGCCTCGGGGTAGCTGATGGCCCACTGCATGACCTGCATGCCACCCAGGCTGCCGCCGGCAACCGCCGCCCAGCGCGCGATACCCAGCTGGCGCATCAGGGCATGCTGGCTGTTGACCCAGTCGCGGACGGTCAGGATCGGGAAATCCGGGCCATAAGGGCGATCGGTCTCCGGATTGATCGAGAGGGGCCCCGTGGACCCCTTGCAGCCACCCAGGTTGTTGACGCAAACCACAAAGAACCGGTCGGTATCGATGGGCTTGCCCGGCCCGATCGCGGTGTCCCACCAGCCGGGCTTGCGATCTTCCGGGCGGTGGCGGCCGGCGGCATGGTGATCACCGGACAACGCGTGGCAGATGAGCACGGCGTTGTCGGCGGCCTCGTTGAGCTCGCCGTAAGTCTCGTAAACCAGATCGTATGCCTCGATCCGCCGGCCGCAGTCCAGCAGCAATGGCACATCCACATGTGCCGTCTGCGGCTCGACCAGCCCCACCGATCCCGGCTGCTGCATCGTGTTCGGCGGTTTCACGGCCTCTTTCATCGAATTCCCCGTCACGTCCTCAGCCCATCAAGAGATTGCCGACCACCATCTGCGCCACCTGGATGATCAGCAGCACGGCCAGCGGCGAGAGATCGATACCGCCCAACGGCGGCAGGACTCGGCGAACGGGGGCGACGACCGGGTCGGTCAGATCGGCGAGAAACGACACGCCCGGCGAACGTTCGTTGCCCAGCCAGGAGGCCACCGCGCGCAACAGCACCGTCCAGAAAAACAGGTTGGTGACGGTGAGAAACGCGAAGTACAGCGTGCCCATCAGCAGACCGCTGATACCGAGCCCGACACCCTGTAGGGCCGTGATCGCCCAGACCATCAGCGCCACCATCAGAATGGCGAATACCAAGGCGGCCAGGTCGTGCCGCCCCACCGGCTTGATGACGGTACGCAAGGGGTTGAGAACCGGATCGGTAATCTTGACCACCGCCTGGGTGACGGGGTTGAAGAAATCGGCCCTAAAAAGCTGCAGGAAGTAGCGGGCGAACGCCACAAACGCCACCAGCTCGAAAAGCACCCGGACCAGGAAAACACTCGGATCCCCGAAGCTACCGCTCATCTGACATCACTCGTTGAGATTGGGTTGTCGACGCCCTGAATTGACCGTCAGGACGTCTTGTTGCTGCCTGAAACCTTGGCCGCCAGCTCGCGGCTGCGATCGCGCGAGGCGAGAATGGCACGGGAAAACGCGCCTCGCACCCCCGAGGATTCCAGCTCAGAAATGGCCTGCTCGGTGGTGCCGCCCGGGGAACTGACGCGCTGCCGCAATTCGGCCGGAGAATCATCGGCCGCCAACGCCAGCTTGGCCGCCCCGTAAACCGTCTCCAGCGTCAGCAAGCGCGCCATGTCGGCATCCAGGCCCAGCTCCTCGCCCGCCGCCTGCATCGACTCCATCAGGTAGAAGACATAGGCCGGCCCACTCCCGGAAAGCGCGGTGACCTCGTCGATCTGCGACTCGCGATCCAGCCACTGGACGATGCCGACCGCCCGCATCAGGGATTCGGCGTCACTGCGCTGTTCCCGGCTGACGGCTTCGGCGGCATACAGGCCCGTGGCGCCACAACCCACCATCGAGGGGGTATTGGGCATAGCGCGCACGATCGCCTCGTGTCCGCCCAGCCAGCCGCGCAGCGCATCCACGGGCACGCCGGCCGCGATGGACACCACCAGTTGGCCGGCGGCCAGATGTGGGCCGAGCTGCTCGGCCACGGACCGCATGGTCTGCGGCTTGACCGCCAGCACCACCAGCTGCGCGCCGTCGAGTGCCGCGAGGTTGTCCTCGGCGGTGTCGATGTCCAGCGTCAATGTCAGGGTGCGACGGCGCTCTTCGTCCGGCTCGGCCACCACGATCGAGGGACGGGCGCCCTCGGGGGCATCGTGCAGCATGCCGCCGATCAGGGCCGCGGCCATGTTCCCGCCACCGATAAAGGCGATTCGTGAAGCATTCATCGTCTCACCTGCCGTTCCGTTGAAATGATCAAGGCGAAAAATAACACGAATCCGCCGCCCTTTGCCGCATGCCCGCCCAGACAGGAGCCCTCACGACAAGTCAGTCGCGGCGACCGAACAGGGCGGTTCCCACCCGCACGATGGTCGAGCCCGCCGCGATGGCCGCTTCGAAATCCCCGCTCATGCCCATGGACAGATCCGGCAGCGGCCGGGGCAGTGCGGCGTTCAACTCCGCTAGGGACTCGAAAGCCTGGGTATTACCCGGCCGCGGGATGCACATCAGGCCGCGCAGCCTCAAAGTCGGCTGGCCCGCAAACTCCTCCACCAGGGCGGGCACCTCGGCCGGCGACGCCCCCGCCTTGGAGGCCTCGTCGTCGACATTCACCTGCAGCAACACATTGAGCGGGTTCTGGGCTGGATCCCGCTGTTCGCCCAGACGGCGAATCAGCTTGATGCGATCCACGCTGTGCACCCAGTCGAAGTGCTCGGCAATCGACCGGGTCTTGTTCGACTGGATCGGCCCAATGAAATGCCAGGTCAGCCGCCGCCCGGCAAGGGCGGCCTGCTTTTCCATCCCCTCCTGCAGGTAGTTCTCGGCGAAATCGCGTTGACCCAAATCGGCCAGCGCCGCGATCGCCTCCGCCGACTGGCGTTTGCTCACTGCCACTAGCCTGACGGAACGATGCTCCCCCGTACGGGCGGCCCGTTCTTTTTCCGCCGCCTCGATCCGACCGAGGACATCGCGGTACGCGCTTTCTCTACTTGCCATCTTGCACCTTGATCGCGTTCGTTTTACCTTGTCTTCACGCCGACTGCCGCACCGCATCACCACGCGGATCGCGCCCCAAAAGGCGGCATCACCAATGGAACTGACGCGGGAACCACCTCCCCGAAAGGACGATCGCATGGCCGAATCCCGAGATATCGACTCCCTCCTGATGTTCACCGTGAAAAACGGTGCTTCCGACCTGCACCTCTCGGCTGGCGAGCAGCCTCGTGTGCGGATCGATGGCGACATCCGCAAGGTCAACGTACCGGTCATGGACCACAAACAGGTCCACAGCATGGTGTACGACATCATGAACGACCGGCAACGCAAGGAATACGAGGACAATCTCGAGGTCGACTTCTCCTTCGAGCTGCGCGGCCATGCCCGTTTCCGTGTCAACGCCTTCAACCAGAACCGGGGCGCCAGCGCGGTCTTTCGCACCATCCCCAGCAAGGTGCTAACTCTGGAGCAACTCGACGCCCCCAACGTATTCAAGGACCTTTGCGACTACCCCAACGGCATCGTGTTGGTGACCGGGCCGACCGGCTCGGGCAAATCCACCACGCTCGCCGCGATGATCGACTACATCAATGACAATCGCAACGACCACATCCTGACGGTCGAAGACCCGATCGAATTCGTCCACGAATCGAAGAAATGCCTGCTCAACCAGCGTGAGGTGCATCGCGACACGCACAGCTTCAGTGCCGCGCTGCGTTCCGCCCTGCGGGAAGACCCGGATGTGGTCCTCGTGGGCGAGCTTCGCGACCTGGAAACCATTCGCCTGGCGTTGACCGCCGCAGAGACCGGCCACCTGGTATTCGGCACGCTGCACACCAACTCGGCGGCCAAGACCATCGACCGGATCATCGACGTCTTTCCCTCGGCGGAGAAGGACATGGTTCGGGCCATGCTGTCGGAATCGCTGCGGGCCGTCATCTCGCAGACCCTGCTCAAGAAGATCAGCGGAGGACGCGTCGCGGCGCACGAGATCATGCTGGGCACGCCGGCCATCCGCAACCTGATCCGGGAAAACAAGATCGCCCAGATGTATTCCTCGATCCAGACCGGACAGGGACAGGGGATGCAGACGCTCGACCAGAACCTCAAGCAATTGGTTTCTCGCGGCGTGATCTCCCAAGCCCTGGCCCGGGGCCGGGCGAAGAACAAGAACGACTTTATGTAATGCCCCACGCCGGTCGCCGCACCCGGGGGCGGCCCACCAACGCCAGTGCAAGTTGAGAAGCCAAGCCGATGGATCGCCAGCAAGCAGCTAATTACGTTCAGGCCCTGCTCAAACGAGCCGTGGATCGTGACGCCTCCGATCTGTTCGTCACCGTGGGAGCGCCCCCATCGGCAAAGGTCGATGGCAAGGTGGTCCACCTCACCGACCAGAAGTTATCGATGGAACATGCCCAACTCCTGGTTCGATCGATCATGACCGACAAGCAGGTGGCGAAATTCGAGGAGACCCACGAGGCCAACTTCGCCATCTCACTGCCCGGCGTGGCGCGCTTTCGCATCAACGCCTTCATGCAGCGCGGCAGCGAGGGCATGGTGCTGCGGATGATCCGCTCGGAGATCCCCAACTTCGGCGAGCTCAAGTTGCCGCCGGTGCTGGGCGACATCGCCATGACCGCACGTGGGCTGGTAATTTTCGTTGGCGCGACCAGTTCGGGCAAATCGACCTCGCTGGCCGCGATGCTCGATTACCGCAACGAGAACTCTCGCGGTCACATTGTCACCATCGAGGACCCGATCGAGTTCGTGCACAAGCACAAGGGTTGCCTGGTGACCCAGCGCGAAGTGGGCATGGACACCGAATCCTTCGGGACCGCCCTGAAGAACACCCTGCGCCAGGCGCCGGACGTGATCCTGATCGGCGAGATCCGTGACCGCGAAACCATGGATCACGCCATCGCATTCGCCGAGACCGGCCACCTCTGTCTGTCGACGCTGCACGCCAACAACACCAACCAGGCCCTCGATCGCATCATCAACTTCTTCCCCGAAGAGCGGCGCCAGCAATTGCTGATGGACCTGTCGCTCAACCTCAAGTCGGTGATATCACAACGGTTGCTGCGAAAGACCGAGGGCGAAGGGCGTGTCCCGGCGGTAGAAGTGTTGCTCAACACCCCTCTGATCGGCGATCTGATCTTCAAGGGCGATGTTTCCGAGATCAAGGAAGTGATGAAACGCTCCCGCGAATTGGGAATGCAGACCTTCGATCAGGCGCTGTTCGAACTCTACGACGCCTACGAGGTCGACTACGACGAAGCCATAAGCAAGGCCGACTCGGTCAACGATCTGCGCCTGCGCATCAAACTGGAAAGCAAGCGCGGCCTGCCCAAGAGCCGCGAGGACGATTCGGAAAACGACCTCAAGGTCGAGTCCGACTGACCCGACCGCCAACAGGACCCCGTTCATGAGCCAATTGAGCCTCGAACCCTATCTCAAGCTGCTGGCCGACAAGGAAGGCTCCGATCTTTACTTTTCCAGTGGCACAACACCCGCTATCAAGATCCAAGGGGAAATGCGCTTCATCGGCAAGGACCGACTACACACTGGCCAGGTCGAAGAACTGGCGCGCTCGGTACTCAACGCCCATCAGATCGACGACTTCCTGGAAAACCTCGAACTCAACGTGGCGTTGTCGCGTCCGGGAATCGGCCGTTTCCGGATGAATGTCTTCCAACAGCGCGGCGAGTGGTCGCTGGTGATCCGATTCATCCGGGAGCAGATCCCGCGGGCTGCCGATCTGAACCTGCCGCTGTTGGTCGAGGAGTTGATCACGGAACGACGCGGACTGATCCTGGTGGTGGGCGCGACCGGCTCGGGCAAGTCCACCACGCTGGCCGCCATGGTCGATTACCGGGCAGAAGCCCGCCCAGGGCATATCCTCACCATCGAGGACCCGATGGAATTCGCCTTCAAACACCGCAACTCAGTGGTCAACCAGCGAGAGGTGGGCGTTGACACGCGCTCCTACACCGCAGCACTCAAGGAGGCGCTGCGCGAGGCGCCGGACGTCATCATGATCGGCGAGGTGCGCGATCGGGCCACCATGGAACACGCCCTGGCCTATGCCGACACAGGCCACCTTTGCCTGAGCACCCTGCACGCCACTAATGCCAACCAGGCCCTCGATCGCATTATCCGCTTCTTCCCCTCGGAGTCGCGCGACCAGTTGCTGATGGACTTGTCGCTCAATCTCAAGGCGATCATTTCCCAGCGCCTGATCATCGGCAACGATGGGCGACGACTGCCCGCCGTCGAGATCATGGTCAATACGCCACTGGTTGCCGACCTGATCAAGCGCGGGGAGGTGGACGCCATCAAGGAGTCAATGGAAAAGAACGCCTCCAGCGGTGCGATGACCTTCGATATGTCGATCATGGAGCTATACAAGAAGGGGCTGATCACTCGCGAAGAAGCCTTGGCGAACGCCGACAGCCGCAGCAACATGGAGTGGTTGATGAGCTTTGGCAGCGGTCAGGACGAGCTCAAGGCCGCGGCGGAGGACTCCAGCGGCATCCACGAGGAAGCGGGCGACAGCAACGACCTGCCACGGCTGGATTGACCCGTTCGAGCACGTGGCGCGGCACGGTCCGTGCTTGCGTTTGGCCGACCAGACCACGATAATCCCCCTCGCTGCGGGTGTAGCTCAATGGTAGAGCAGAAGCTTCCCAAGCTTAAGACGAGGGTTCGATTCCCTTCACCCGCTCCAGTTTCCCAAGTCGGGCCGCCGACCGCCGTATGATCACGGTCGATGGCCGACATCGCTTGTCGACGGGCTTACGAGTGGCCTCCATCACGCCGTGAATTCGACCAGACCCGATATCCTGATAGTCGGCGCCGGGGTGGCCGGGCTAACCACTGCACTCGCGCTGCGGCGCCAGGGTGGCTCGGTGATGGTCATCGATCGCAGCCAACCGGGCACCGAGGCATCCTGGGCCGGTGGAGGCATTCTCTGCCCCTTGTATGCCTGGCGCTACCCCGAGGCAGTAATGGCGCTCGCGACGCACGGCATGCGCGAATACCCCGCCCTGCTCGAATCACTCGATACACCCACCGACGCGGAACGACAGGTCACCGGGATGCAGATCCTCGACCCTGTCGGCCCCGGCGAGTCGGCGAAAGGCGTGGGCGAATGGCTCGACCGCTTTGGCATGCGCCATGAATGGCTGTCGGGAGGCGATTTCCCCGAACTGCTGCTCCCCGACGTCGCCAACGTGCGCAACCCGCGCCTGCTGCTAGCGCTGAGCGAGGCGGCCGAGTCGGAAGGGATCACGATCCACGCCCATTGCGCCGCCGACCGGCTTCGCCTGGATGGCAACCGGGTCACGGGGGTAATCACGACGGAGGGCGCATGGGCAGCGGACCAGGTGGTGATCGCGGCAGGCGCCTGGAGCGAGGCACTGACACCCGACGCCCGCCGGGGCAGCGTCTTCCCGGTACGGGGTCAGATGCTCCGCCTCGAGCCGCGACAGGAAAACCGCCTCGAGCGCATCCTGATGGAGGCGGGGACCTACCTGATTCCGCGCCGGGACGGATCGGTGGTCATCGGCTCGACGGTTGAGTACGCCGGCTTCGACAAGCACATCGACTCGACGGCGCAGGCCGCTCTGCATGCCACGGCATGTAGACTGTGGCCATCACTCACCGGCGCCGCGATTACGCACCGCTGGGCCGGATTGCGTCCCGGCTCGGCCGACGAGATCCCCATCCTGGGCGCCCACCCCCATATCGAGGGGCTGTGGCTCAATACGGGCGGATTCCGCAACGGACTGGCCATGGCCCCGGCCAGCGCATCGCTTTTGAGCGACCTGATGCATGGCCGCTCACCAGCGCTCGACCCTACCCCCTACCGCGTCGGACGCATCCTGTCGGATTAAGAAGGGCCGCCCCTATCAAAGGGCGTCCTCGTTCTCCTCGTTGGTCCGGATACGCACCGCTCGTTCGACCGGCGAGACAAAGATCTTGCCGTCACCGATCTTGCCCGAATAAGCCGCCTTGACGATAGCGTCGACGACCGCATCCTCCTGATCGGATCCGATCACCACCTCCAGCTTGACCTTGGGCAGGAAGTCGACCACATATTCGGCGCCACGATAGAGCTCCGTGTGCCCTTTTTGCCGGCCGAACCCCTTGACTTCAGTCGCCGTCAGCCCGTTGATGCCGAGATCCATCAATGCGGTACGCACGTCATCCAGCCGGAACGGCTTGATAATCGCCTCGATCTTTTTCACTTCGATTCTCCCTTGGGTTCAGAGTCTTCAAGCCGCAGGTGAGAAACCACCGCACGGCTACCTAGTTGTTCCAGTGTACTGCAGGCTGGGCTACCCCGGGAGTCAAGCCAAGTCGACCGGGTCGACATCAATCGACCAACGCAACCGTTGCCCGGGCCGGCGCGTGCCCACCTGTTCGTCGATCTGCCAAAGCGCCCGATGGAGATCGCTCCGCACTCGGGCAAGCAGCAGCAGCTGGAAGCGGTGACGGCCCGCCCGACGGGCCAACGGTGCGGGCACCGGCCCCCAAACCGACAAACGGTCGTTGGCGTCTTGTCCGAGTTGCTCGGCAATGCCGCTCAAAAACCCGCGGACCCGCTCGGCATCGGGGGCATCGGCGCGGATCAGGGCCGCGAATCGTGTCGGCGGTAGCTCCGCCTGCTCTCGCTCGGCCAGTTCGGCCGCCATCACTGCCGTATACCCTTCCGCCAACAGACGCGTGAGCACCGGGTGCGACGGATCATGCGTCTGCACCAGCACCTCGCCGGGGCGCTCGGCCCGCCCGGCACGTCCGGCCACCTGCAACAGCGACTGGGCGAAGCGCTCCGGCCCGCGAAAATCGGCGGCGAACAACGCCTGATCGGCATTGATGACGCCCACTAAGGTCACTCCGGGGAAGTCGTGTCCCTTGACCAGCATCTGTGTGCCAACCACCAGGCGGGCCTCGCCGCGGGCGATCCGCGCCAGGCTCTGAGCCATCACGCCCTTGCCGGCAGTCGCGTCGCGGTCCAGCCGGACGATACCAAAGCCCGGAAAGCGTGCCGCCAGGACGTCCTCAAGCTGCTCGGTACCCATGCCGCGCACCGACAGGGCAGCGTGACAGGATGGGCAATCGGGCGGAACCCCCTGCTCGAACCCACAGTGATGACAGCGCAATCGACCCGCGTCGCGGTGCCAGGTTAGATAGGCATCGCAGTGCGGGCAGCCGGCAACGTAACCGCAGGCGTGGCAGACCAGGCTGGGGGCATAGCCGCGACGGTTCAGATAGAGCATCACCTGCCCGCCGGCGAGCAGGTGGCGCTCGATGGCCGTCATCAGGGCCGGCGAGACGCCCCCCTCCATGGGCTGGGCGCGGATGTCGAGACAGCGCATGGCGGGCATGGATGCCCCGCTGGCTCGCTGATGCAGGCGCAAGTGGCGATATCGCCCCGCCCAGGCATGACGCAGACTCTCCAGTGACGGCGTGGCCGAGCCGAGCAGGATCGGCACCCCCATCTGCCGTGCCCGCCAGACGAGCACATCACGGGCATGGTAGAGGAACCCCTCCTGCTGTTTGAGGGCGGCATCGTGCTCCTCGTCCACCACGATCAGTCCCGGACGCGCCAAGGGCACAAAGGCCGCCGAACGGGTGCCGATCACCAAGGATGCCGTTCCCCCGGCAACGGCTCGCCAGGCCGCCAGCCGCTCGCCGTCCGACAGCCCCGAGTGCAACACCGCAGGACGGGCGGCCAACCGACGGGAGAAGCGATCAATCAGTTGCGGCGTCAGCGAGATCTCCGGCACTACGACCAGGACCTGCCGACCCGCGGCGAGCGCCTGCTCGATCAAGACCAGATAAACCTCGGTCTTGCCGCTGCCGGTCACCCCCTCAAGCAACCAGGCGGCAAATTGCCAACCGCCCTCCTCCACCGCGGCAACCGCCGCCCGTTGCTCGTCGCTCAGCGAGGGTGGGGTCTCACGGGACGGCTCGCCTGCCGGCCATTCGGCCGGGGCATTGACCTCGCCGAGCTCGACCCATCCTCGTTCCAACAGCCGCCGCCGAACGCCGGCATCGGCCTCGGGAATGGCGCTGACCGCAAGCAAATCCTGATCTTCCTTCCCTTGGCCCTCTTTCTCTTGTGCCAGCGCGGCCAGGACTGCCTGCTGGCGTTTGCCCCGCGCCTCACCGGTTTCCAGGGCGACTCTTCCCGACGCCGTGATTTTCAGGCCGGCGACCCGCAGGCTGCGCTCGCCTCGCAACGCTGTCGGCAGTGCGGCGGACAGCACCTCGCCGATGGGGTGGTGATAGTAGGCCGCCGCCCATTCGAGACAGGCCAGTGACGCGGCGTCGAGGAGGGGGACGTGATCCAGCACTTCCTCGATCGGGCGGGTCTCCTGTCCCTGGGCATCGCCCTGCGCCAGGACCAGCCCGACACGGCTGGACTGACCGAACGCGACCCGCACCCGGACTCCGGGTTGCGGCGCTGGGGTCAACTCGGCATCGTGATGGTAGATAAAGCCGCCAAAAAACGGCCCCGGCACGACGACCGTCCAGAATGACCGGCTGACTGGGGCAGTCGTGCTATGCTCCGCCGTCACGCACGGGATCTCATGTTTTCCTGCCGGGTCATTGCTCATTACCGGCAGGATAACTCAGGGCGCCGGCTGCCGGGATATTCACGGCGGCGAATGGGAGCACCTTTCTCCGCCATGGTTGACTATGGCGGCAGATATGGCATAATCCCGCGCCTTGAATTGATGTTTCCATCAGATCACGAGTCTTATAGCCGAATCGAGGAGTTTACCCGTGGCCAATACCGCTCAAGCCAAAAAGCGCGTTCGCCAGGCGGAGAAAGCCCGCCAGCACAACATGGCGATGCGCTCGCAGGTACGCACCGCCTACAAGGCCGTCATCAAGGCCGTAAAGGACGGTGATGCGGACAAGGCGCAGCAAGCTTATCGTGAAGCCCAGCCGGTCCTCGACCGGATGGTGAACAAGGGCATTCTCAAGCGGAATACCGCTGCCCGCCGCAAGTCGAGCTTGGTCAACCGCATCAAGTCCGTCTAAGTCCCGTACCGGGTGTCTGGGCGCGGCAACGCTGCGCCAAGACCAGAAAGCCCGAAGGACGCAAAAGGCCCCGCTCGCAAGCGGGGCCTTTTTCATGGGTATCTGCCGGCTGTGGCACTCGGCGCCGAGCCGAAATTTAGGCGTCCACGCCGAATTCCGCCCGATAGGCCGCCATGGATTTGGCCAACTGGGTCAGTTCAGGATCGCCGGCGCAGAATTCGATCAGGCCGTCCAGGTTGGCAATGGCGACCACCTCGAGGTCGTGATCCCGCTTGAGTTCGCCGATCGCGGACAGATCGCCCTGTCCACGCTCCTGGCGATCCATCATCACGGCCACCCCCACGGCCTCGGCCCCGGCGGCTTGGATCAGGTCCAACGATTCGCGAATGGCAGTGCCCGCCGTGATCACGTCATCCACGATCAATACCCGGCCTGCCAGCGGCGCGCCGACGAGATTCCCGCCCTCGCCGTGATCCTTGGCCTCCTTGCGGTTGAAACACCAAGGCACGGGTTCGCCCGTACGCTCGGCCAGCGCAATGGCGGTGGCGGCCGCCAAAGGAATGCCCTTGTAGGCGGGGCCGAAAAGGACATCGAATCCGATGCCCGCATCGATAATCGCGTCGGCATAAAAGCCGCCCAGTGCGGCCAGCGCCCGGCCATCGGCAAAGGCCCCGGCATTGAAGAAATAGGGGCTTTCACGACCCGACTTAAGCGTGAAGCGGCCGAACTTGAGCGCCTGATGCTCCACGGCAAACTGAACGAAGGCCTGACGATAATCCTGCACGGCGGGCTAACTCTCGATGATTTGGGTTGATAACTCAGGTGACAGTGTGGCCCTTGCGGACCGACGACGGAAATCAGTATTCGGCCAGTCCGATCAACACGGCCAGGATCAACAGCGATACGCCCCAGAAGGCGAACGACCAACGTACCGACCGCCGCGCCCGGCTCTTCGCCGGCCAGCGTCGGGGGGTAATGCCCTTGAGGACGAATACCAGCTTGGCCGACAGGTTGATGGCCGCGATATTGATCGCCAGCATCAATCCCGCCGAGAGGGCGTTGTCCCACTGCGCCCAGCCGACGAACAATCCCAGGGCCGCGGCCGGAGGCATGAGCGCCACGGCCACCATCACGCCCACCAGGCCTGCCGCGGCGCCGGAGGTCAGCGACAGCACCGCCGCGGCTCCTGAGGCCAGCGCCAGGATCATGGCCGGGTAACTGACGTCAGTACGCGCAGCCAGCTGGCTATTGCTCACCGGATCGAGTACTAGCCCGATCAGCAGCGCCAATCCGACCGAGAGCCCCAGGCCGGCAAAATTGGCCGCCACGGCCCGGCGCGACAGGGCCGTGTCACCCAGCGTGGTCCCCAAGGCGAGGGCGAGATTCGGGCCGAGCAGCGGGGCGATCACCATGGCGCCGATCACCACGGCGGTGTTGTCCTCGAACATCCCCATGGCGGCAACCACCGCCGACAGTGCACACAGCATCAAGTAGGTGGAGGTGATCGAGCCGCCTCCGGCGACTTCCGCATAGAGCTCCTCGCGCGAACGGGCCGCGGTGCGGCTGCGCGTCTCGTCCTCGCCCTCCTCGTCTTGCGCCGCCGGCAGGGTGGCTTGCACGCCGCGAATCATAATGCGTGCATGCTCGCAGCGATCGAGGATGGCCTGCAGGTCATCCAGCACCTCCTGCTGCCCTTCGGGACGCACCACCATCTCGGTGGAGAAGCGCTCGTCCTCGAACGAGGAGGTGCGCCACCAGTCGACCACGTCATGCGAGTCGGCAATCCGGGCGATGGCGGCCTTTTCACTGGCCGGCGCCACGATTTCAATGATCTTTAGGGCCACGCGCGCATCCTGCTGCTTTTTCCGGCCCAAACCATAACCGAAAAGACCGCGCACGGCGAACCGTGACGCGGTCTCAAATATCGGCATGGCGGTTGTGCAGCGGCGTCAGCTCTCCTGATCCGGACCATGCCCCAGGGTCAGTTCACCGTCCTGCACGTCGACCGCCACGGTCTGACCCGGCAGGTACTCGCCCTTGAGGATGGCCTGGGCCAGCGGGTTCTCCAGTCGATGTTGGATGGCGCGCTTGAGCGGCCGGGCGCCGTAGACCGGATCGAAACCAGCCTCACCCAGGGCATCCAGCGCCGTGTCGCTCAGTGTCAACGCGATCTCGCGCTCGGCCAGACGCTTGCGCAGATACTCGATCTGGATATCCACGATCTGGCGGATTTCGCTGCGGTCCAGCGGATGGAACACCACCACGTCGTCGACGCGGTTGAGGAATTCCGGACGGAAGTGCTGACCGACGATTTCCAGCACCTCGGACTTCACCTGCTCGTACTCGGCATCCTGGCCAGCCAGTTCCTGGATACGCTGGGAGCCGAGGTTCGAGGTCATCACGATCACCGTGTTGCGGAAATCCACCGTGCGACCCTGCCCGTCGGTCAGGCGACCATCGTCGAGCACCTGCAGCAGGATATTGAAGACATCCGGATGTGCCTTCTCGACCTCGTCGAGCAGGATCACCGAGTAGGGCTTGCGGCGCACCGCCTCGGTGAGATAACCGCCTTCCTCGTAACCGACGTAGCCGGGGGGCGCACCGACCAGACGGGCAACGGAATGCTTTTCCATGAACTCGGACATGTCGATGCGCACCATGGCCTCTTCGGTGTCAAAGAGAAAGCCAGCCAGCGCCTTGGTCAGCTCGGTCTTGCCCACACCCGTGGGGCCAAGGAACATGAACGACCCATTGGGACGATTAGGGTCGGACAGGCCGGCCCGCGAGCGACGGATGGCATCGGACACCGCACCGACGGCCTCGGCCTGGCCGACCACGCGGCGACCCAACGCCTCTTCCATGCGCAAGAGCTTGTCCTTCTCGCCTTCAAGCATCTTGGAGACTGGGATACCGGTCCAGCGGGAAACCACCTCGGCAATTTCCTCGGTGCCCACCGTGCTGCGGAACAGCTTCGGTTCCGCCCCCTCGGTCTCCTCCTCCTTTGACTGCGCCTCGGCCAGCTCGCGCTCGAGTTCAGGAATGCGGCCGTACTGCAGCTCGGACATCCGGGTCAGATCGCCAGCCCGCCGCGCGGTTTCCAACTCGGTCCGGGCGCGGTCGAGGGCTTCCTTGATATGGGTGGTGCCGGCCACGGCCGCCTTTTCCGCCTTCCAGATCTCCTCGAGATCGGAGTACTCGCGCTCGAGTTGATCGACCTCTTCATCCAGATTGGCCAAACGCTTCTTGCTGGCCTCGTCGGACTCTTTTTTAAGCGCTTCGCGCTCGATCTTGAGCTGAATCAGGCGACGCTCGAGGCGGTCCATCGACTCGGGCTTGGAATCGATCTCCATGCGGATGCGGCTGGCCGCCTCGTCGATCAGGTCGATCGCCTTGTCCGGCAGCTGCCGATCGGTGATGTAGCGCTGCGACAGCTGGGCGGCGGCAACGATGGCGGGGTCGCCGATCTCGATGCCGTGGTGGACCTCGTAACGCTCCTTCAGGCCGCGCAGGATGGCGATCGTGTCTTCTGTAGACGGCTCGTCGACCAACACCTTCTGGAACCGGCGCTCGAGTGCGGCATCCTTCTCGATGTTCTGGCGATACTCGTCGAGCGTGGTGGCGCCGATGCAGCGCAGTTCGCCGCGGGCGAGCGCGGGCTTGAGCATGTTGCCGGCATCCATGGCGCCCTCGGCCTTGCCGGCCCCCACCATGGTGTGGATCTCGTCGATGAACAGGATCACCCGGCCCTCGGCCTTGGAGATGTCATTGAGCACGCCCTTGAGACGCTCTTCGAAATCGCCGCGGAACTTGGCCCCGGCGAGCAGCGTGCCCATGTCGAGGGACAGCACACGCTTGTCCTTGAGCCCCTCGGGGACTTCGCCGTTAACGATGCGCTGCGCGAGGCCCTCGACGATCGCGGTCTTGCCCACGCCCGGCTCACCGATCAGGACGGGGTTATTCTTGGTGCGCCGCTGCAATACCTGGATCGCGCGGCGAATCTCTTCATCACGCCCGATCACCGGGTCGAGCTTGCCCTGTTCGGCCCGCTCGGTGACATCTTGGGTGTATTTTTCCAGCGCCTGGCGGGTGTCCTCGGCGTTGGGATCATTGACCGACTGCCCGCCGCGCAGCTTGTCGATGGCCTGCTCGATCGCCCCCTTGGAAGCGCCGGCCCGACGCAAGGTCTCGCCCAGCTCGCTCTTGTCCTCGATCGCGGCGAGCACGAACAGCTCGCTGGATATGTACTGGTCGGAGCGCTTCTGCGCGAGCTTGTCGGTCACGTTGAGCAACCGCGAAAGCTCGTTGGACAGATGCACCTCGCCGGCCTCGCCACCCGAGACAGACGGGAGACGGTCGAGCATCTCGCCCAACTGCGAGCGCAGCAGGTTGACGTTGATGTCGGACTGCGTCAGCAGATGACGCACGGTGCCGCCTTCCTGGTCAAGCAGCGCCACCATCAGATGGACCGGCTCGATGAACTGATGGTCCTGACCCACGGCCAGCGACTGGGCATCGGCCAGGGCCACCTGGAATTTGGCGGTCAGTTTGTCCATGCGCATTCAAGGCACCTCGTCTGCAGTAGAATTTCGCGTAACTGCTTACGAATGTAGGCGCGACCCGACGCTTTTCAAGGACGGGCGCTGTCGGCTTTGCCTGAAATCGTGCTTCAGCCGCAGGCCGCAGCTCGGTCCGACCCGTCTTCCGCCTCTACCGACGGGCCAATCTCGTCACGGGCGATCCCATCCGCCACCCTCGCCCAGTCCAATATCTCCAGTCGGCCGTCATGATGCTCGACCAGGGCGGTGCAATGTTCGACCCAGTCGCCGGAATTGGCGTAGGTGACCCCGCCCTGATCGAACAGGTTGGCATGATGGATATGCCCACAGATCACCACGTCGACGCCCTCGGCCGTGCCATGCGCCAAGGCCGCCTGCTCGAACTGGCGAATGTAACCCAACGCCCCGGGAATGCGGGATTTCACGAACCGGCACAGCGACCAATGCCCGCGACCCTGCCGATCACGGAGCCGGCGACTGAGCCGATCGAAACGCAGCAAGAGCTCGTAACCGAGATTGCCCGCGAGTCGGGCCATCCGGGCGCTCGACATCGCCCCGTCGAACTCGTCGCCGTGCAGTATCAGGGCCGTACGGCCATCGGCCAGCGCATGCCGCCACTGGCGATGCAAACCGACCCCGGCGAAGGATTCTCCGACGTAGTCGCGGAAGCACTCGTCATGATTCCCCGGGACATAGATTACCTCGGTGCCCGCAGCGGCCAGGCGCAGCAGTTGCTGGAACAGCCGTGTCGTGGCCGGCGCTCCACGCCAACCCCGACGCTGCATGTTCCAGACGTCGATGAGATCGCCATTGAGAACAAGGTACTCGCAGTCTATCGACTCCAGAAGATGGAGCAGGTACTCGCCACGCGCGTCGGGTGTACCCAGATGGGCGTCCGACACGATGACGGTGCGATAGCGATGAGACGGGTTGACGTGATCCATCCGGGCACCTCTCCGACGGAGTGGGAACAGGAGGACTCCGTTATCCCGCAACTCGGTGACCGTCGCATGTCAGTCGGATCACGATTCGATAACAGCCGGTTGTTGCTCCGCCCATTTCGCACGCTGCTTGATGCTCAGCACGGTGACGGTAGCCAGAATCAGGAACATGCCCAGCCATTGCCCGACCGCAAGCCCCTGCCCCAGCACCAGGAGGGCAAAGAGAGAGGCAGTGACCGGCTCGACCGCGGCGACTAGCGAGACGGCAACCGGTCGGGCCGTCCGCAGACCGAACACGTACAGAAAGAACGACAGACCGGCGCCGAAAATCCCCAGCAGCAGGAACAGCGGCACGTCGTCAGAAAACGGCGCGGTCGCCACCTGACCGTGGTCGACCAGCGGCGCCAGGATCAGGAGAAAGACCGCGAAGGCCACCCCGAGCACCACCACGGGAGACGCGTAACGGGTCGCGTTCTTGAAGCCGAAGAGAAACACCGCATAGGCGATGCCGGAGAGAAGCCCGGCGGCCACGCCGAATGGGGACAGGTCGTCAATCCGGCTACCGCCGACAATCTGGGTGAGGAGGGCCACGCCAAGGATCACCGCGGCGATCGCGACCACCAGTGCCGGGCTCAGGCGTGCCGCACCGATCACAAGCAGCACCAGGCAGACATAGATCGGCTCCATGTACATCAGCGTCACGGCCACCGCGACATTGGCGTGCGAGATGCTGAGGAAGTAGAAGACGAAATTGCCGGCGACCCCGAGACCGGCGAGGGCGGCCCAGCCGATTGCCTTGCGGCCGGGAAACGGGATGGCAGCCGACCGTGCGATCCACCAGGTGGCGAAACAGACAAAACCGATCGCGCCGCGATAGAAGGAAACGACCAGCGGATCCCAGCCGTGCTCGATGAGCATGGCGGCAATGCCGCCGGACACGCCCCAGAGAATGGCAGCAAGGATGACCAGCACTACGCCCATGGGCACCTCCCCCAGGGCAAGGTCTGACGGATACAGCACCGGCAGACGCTCGAGCCAAGTGGATGGGCTCGTGCCTCAAGGAAGATAGCACAGAGAAACCCAGAACACGTTCCGGGTCAGTAAGTTACCGCTCGCGCAGATCCGCGTGACGGCTGACCAGCCGATCGAGAAAAAGGATGCCGTCGAGGTGATCGATCTCGTGCTGGGCGATGCGCGCCTCGAAGCCCTTCATCTTGAAGGTCACGATCCGGCCCTCGATGTCCTGGGCAGTGAGCTCGATGGTCTCGGCGCGGATCACCTTGCCGGTGTAGTCGGGGATGGACAGGCAACCCTCGCGACCGACGGCAAAGCCCTTCCAATTGGTGATCGCGGGATTGATCAGCACCAGCGGCCCATGGTTGTCCACCGGGCGCTTGGCCCGCGTGGCATCAACGAGACACAGGCGTTGCATGCGCCCGACCTGCGGCGCGGCGATACCGACCGCCGACGGCCCCTGGTCGGCAGTGTGCTGCAGGTGTTCGGCGAACTCGCGCAGCTCCGGATCGAACTGCTCGACCGGCTCACAGACCGCCTTGAGGCGATCGTCCGGGTAGGTCAGGATCGGCAACGGCTCCACGCTTCAACCCCGCATCGTTTCGAGGGGCGTGACGCGCACGGTCAGCCCCTGATCGGCGAAGCGCGCCACACACTGTTCGATCGGCTCGACGCCGGCGCTGCTTTCGCCGTCGATCTGCATGATGTAGATCGGCTTTTCGGCCGACCCGCCCACGTCCGAGCGCAGATCCAGGATGTTCATGCCGGCCTCGAGCAAGGCGGCAGTCACCTCGGCGACGATACCGCTGCGGTCGGCGCTATGGACCGTCACCGAGATATCCGGCTCGCGATGCTGATGAAGCGAAGCATCGATCTCGTCCACATGCAGCTTGAGATTGAAATCCGCACGCACGGACTCCAGCAGCCCGGCCACTTCTTCCGGGTTACCTGCGCCGCGGACCATCATCATGATGGCGAACTGATTGCCCAGTCGCATCATGGCAGTCTCGCCCAACTCGGCACCCACACCGAACAGCACGCGGGTGATATGTGCCACGATGCCGGGGCGATCGGCCCCGACCAGTGTCAGCAAAAGCCATGGTTGTGGTTGTGCCATTTGCTTCGATCCTCTTGTTTCGGTTACGGAGACGCGCGGCGAAGTCAAACCTGGTCCGGCTCTCGCCAGATCAGGGTCGCCATGCGTCCCGTCTTACCCTGGTCGCGCCGGTAGGAATAGAAAAGGTCCGGCTGGCCGAAGGTGTCGCGCTCGCCGCCGTAGACCCGGCTGATCCCCTGACGTCGCAGCCGGGACCGTGCCAGGGCAAACAGGTCCGCATGGAACTTGCCCGGCTCGGCCGCGCCGCGAAACGCCGAGGCGTCCGGCGGGTATTCGTGCATGAATGCCTCGCGGACCTCTCCGCCGACCACGAAGTGCTGCGGTCCGATCGCCGGGCCCAGCCAGGCCATCATCTCGTCGCCCGCGACGGAAAAACGTTCGACCGCCTGCTCGATCACCCCATCGGCCAACCCCCGCCAGCCGGCATGAGCCACGGCAATCTCCCGGCCGTCGTGGCTGGTCAAGGTTACCGAGAGGCAATCGGCCGTCAACACGGCCAGCACCTCGTCGGCACGGTCGGTAAAAGCCGCGTCGGCTTCGGGGCCGTCTCCCGGCACATCGGGGCCGATCACCTGCGTGCCGTGCGTCTGATGCAGCCAGCGTGGCGACTCGGGCAACGCGAGAAGCGACTCGAGATCCCGGCGATTGGCCTCGACCCGCCCGGGCTCGTCACCGACGTGCGTGGCCAGATTGAACGCATCGAATGGCGGCTCACTGTGTCCGCCCACCCGGGTGGTCACACCGGCACGCACACCGGCAGGCGCCGGCCATGTCGCCTCGATGAAACGCACGCCGTCGGATCGGTCAGTCGTCGTCCTGGACATAAATAACTTCTGCCTCCCCTTCGTCAAAGCCGTCACGGTAGTCACGCAACAAATCGATCAGTTCGTCCATATCCTCGGGCATGGGAGCCTCGAGCGAGAGTGTCTCCCCGGTCTCCGGGTGGCGCAAGGTCAACCGGCGGGCGTGCAGCGCCTGGCGACCGAAGTCCCGCAACACCTCGACCAGCAGGTCCTCGGCCCCGCGCGGCAACTTGGGCCGCCCGCCGTACAGCGGGTCGCCGACAATGGGATGGCGGATATGCGCCATGTGCACACGGATCTGGTGCGTCCGCCCGGTCTCCAGACGCACCCGCAACCAGGAATGCTCGCCGAATCGCTCGACCACGCGGTAGTGGGTCACCGCCGGCTTGCCCTGAGGCACCACGGCCTGACGCTGGCGATCGCGCGCATGTCGACCGATGGGGGCCTCGACGGTGTCTCCCGCGATGATGTGCCCCAGAACAATGGCATCGTATTCCCGTCCGATGCGCCGCTCGGCCAGGTCCGCCACCAGGCTTTGAAAGGCCCCCTGGGTCTTGCCTACCACCAACAGGCCGCTGGTCTGCTTGTCCAGCCGATGCACCACGCCGGCCCGCGGCAGCAGCGCCAGGTCCGGATCGTGATGCAGCAGGGCGTTGACTAGGGTGCCATCCGGATTGCCGGCCCCGGGGTGAACGACCAGGTCCACCGGCTTGTTGACCACCAGCAGGTGGTCGTCCTCAAAGACGATATCCAGCGGGATCGCCTGCGGCCGATCCGCGCCCTGCTGCTCGAGCTCAGCAGTCAGCCCCAGTTCCTCGCCGCCGAGAACGGTATCGCGAGGCCGGGCGGGATGCCCATTGAGCGTCACCTGCCCGGCCTTGATCCAGCCCTTGATGCGACTGCGCGAGAAGTCGGGCCAGCAGCGCGCTGCCGCCTGGTCGAGCCGCATCCCGGCACATTCGGCGGGCACAACCAGTGTTCTATCGATTTCCATGTATCCAGATTTCTGCCGATCGAGCGGCTGCCCGCAATCAAATGAAAGCAGACTGCCGTGACAATAAAAAGACGGGTGAGCACCCGTCGCGCAATTGGTTGGTTTTTGGAACCTTATCTGCGAAGATTAGCCGTTAAAGTCCGCCCCATCAACGCGCCGCGCTGTACGGTGGGCAAACATTCATACACTGCCTGCGGCTATCACTCCATCATCATGATCCAGCATCGCGACCGTTCCCGCCCGGTATCCCGCCGTTCCCTGACCCGGCATGTTGCCCGAGCGGCCCTGATAGCCGGCATGGTCGCGCTCTCCAGCGGCTGTTCCTGGTTCTCCAAGTCCGATGACGACGGGGTCAACCTTAGCGACCCGACCGCGTCGGCCGCTCAGCTTTACCAGGAAGCCAACGAGGCCATGCGCCGCGGAGACTACGAAACGGCGATCAAGAAGTACGAAACCCTCGAGGGCCGTTACCCCTTCGGCGCCTACACCGAGCAAGCGCAGCTGGAAGTCGCCTACGCCTATCACAAGTACGACGAACCGGATTCGGCCATTGCCGCTGCCGATCGCTACATCCAACTGCATCCGCGTGGTGACAATGTGGCTTATGCCCTGTATCTCAAGGGCCTGGCCAACATGAGCCGCGGTGATTCGCTGATCAACAAGATCGCCCCACCGGATTTGTCCAAGCGAGACCAGACGGTCCTCCAGGAAGCCTACCGGGCCTTCTCCCGTCTGGTCGAGCAGTACCCGAAGAGCCAATACGTCGACGACGCCAGTCGCCGATTGATCCGGGTACGTAATGCCCTGGCCGAACACGAGGTCCAGGTGGCCCAGTACTACATGCGCCGCGGCGCGTGGCTGGCCGCGGCCAATCGCTCACAGCGTGCGCTGGAGAAATACAACGGCTCGACCTCGACCATTCCGGCACTGGAACTCCTGATCAAGGCCTACGACAAGTTGGGGCTGGAAAAAGAGAAGGCCGACGCCGAAGCGGTTCTCAAGGCCACGCGCCAGTCGGCCGACCAGTCTTCCTGATCTCCTGATCCGTCCCGCGGGTCACCCCTCTCTCCATCTGACGGGGCCTCTCATGGGCCCCATTCCGGATAAATCGCCGAGATCGCGCGCCAGAGTCTCCACTCCGGCGTTGGCGCCGCCGGGCGATGGCACTAGATGCCCCCTCTCCCAAAAAAACCACACCTTGACCCATGGGCTGCCCTGCTATGGGTGCCACCACAGGGATAAGGCAATCGCCCGCCTCCTGAGCGCAGATCAAGCCGGCGCCGCACCATCGCTGGTGCGCGCAAGCCACCACTCCCAGGGAAACTCTGCACGAATCGGATGCCGCTCTGCGCGCCTTGAGCCGGGTAGATGCGGGGCGCTCGTCCGCGCGGAAGGGTATTTCTCTAGTGGGAGCTGGTGGCCGTCAGAGACGAGAGCGCCGGAATGACGCGCCAGTCCGTTATCCCCGCGCGGCAACGACCCAGGCCAGGCGTCTGCCCAGCCTTTGGCTCGAGCTACGATCTGGGCGGGGAACGCGGCGAACACGCGGATCTTGGCGGTGGAAGATCGCCTGCCGGGCCGGGCCACGTCGTCCCACCGAAAGGGGATACATCAATCAGAAGGGTTTCCTGGTGACGGTGGAAGGACGCAAGTTTGCCGTGGCAAAAACAAAAACCCCGCACCGAGTGCGGGGTTTTTCGTCGTTCCCAGCCAAGCTGGGCCAGCAAGGTCGTGTGATCAGCGCTTGGAGAACTGAACCGAACGACGTGCCTTGCGCAGACCGACCTTTTTCCGCTCGACCTGACGAGCGTCGCGGGTAACGAAACCTGCTTCGCGCAGCGCCGGGCGATAGGCCTCGTCGTAGTCCATCAGCGCACGAGTCAGACCGTGGCGCATGGCGCCGGCCTGGCCGCTCGGACCACCGCCAGCGACCGTGGCGACTACGTCGAACTTGTCACTCACTTCCAGCAGCTCCAGCGGCTGGCGCACGACCATTTGGCCAGTTTCGCGACCGAAGAAGTCTTCGATGGCCTTGCCATTGATCGTGATCTTGCC
The DNA here is from genome assembly GCA_011389965.1 of Halothiobacillus sp. Lineage (GTDB taxonomy): Bacteria > Pseudomonadota > Gammaproteobacteria > Halothiobacillales > Halothiobacillaceae > Guyparkeria. The sequence continues at coordinate 2,646 of JAABTF010000020.1, read as the reverse complement.
GGTACCCGGCCGCAGGAATACCCGTGCAGAAGATGTCTTGCGACGACCGGTTCCGTAATTCTGTGTCATTGCCATAGCTAGTCTCTCTTAGATCTCGAGCGGCTGGGGCTGTTGCGCCTGATGGTTATGCTCGGCGTCTGCGTAGACCTTGAGCTTGGTGTACATCTGACGGCCAAGGGAATTCTTCGGCAGCATGCCCTTCACCGCGAGCTCGATGACCCGCTCCGGGGAGCGCTCCATCAGCTTTTCGAAGGTGAAGTGACGCATGTTGCCGATAAACCCAGTGTGGAAGTGATACATCTTGTCAGTGGCTTTCTTGCCAGTGACCTTGATGTCCTTCGCGTTAACGACAACGATGTAATCACCGGTGTCCACGTGCGGGGTGTACTCGGCCTTGTGCTTGCCACGCAGACGACGGGCGACCTCGGTGGCCAGACGACCCAGCGTTTTGCCGGATGCATCGATGACGTACCAGTCGCGTTTGACCTCGGCCGGCTTGGCGGAATAGGTTTTCATGGATCGACAGCTCCCAAACCAGAAGCGATACATTGATTTCAAGAGGGCGCGAAGTCTACCCGAAGGCAGCGCGCCCCGCAAGGCCGATTTCGCAACCGACACGAACTCGGGAGACACATCGGATCCCCGGCGCTGCCTCTGCCCCTCGGAGCGGGCTGCAACCAGGAAGATCCGCGTTCTCCTGACGAACCGCGGAGTATAAAGCGGATCGCTCCGTATTGCGAAGGAATTCCTGCCCTATTCGCAATCCGAACCGTGGCTACCAATACACCGGGCAAAAAAAATGCCGGCAAACGCCGGCAAAAAATAAGAACCACCAAAGGAGGATAAGCAATTCACAGTATCAATATATACTAATACTGCCGGGCGTGACAACCCCTCGAGGTGAATTCTATCCACCCCGAGAGGCGCGCGCCTTGACCATCACCGCGCGCCACTGCAATCTGCCCAACATGCCCTCCCAAGCCAGCCATACCGCCCCATTGACGCTCGACGAGGCCATCCGCGCCGACGCACTCGACTGCGTGATGTGCGGCATCTGCGTGCCGCACTGCCCCACCTTCGCCCTCTCCGAGAACGAGGCCGACGGCCCCCGCGGGCGCATCAGTCTGCTGCTGGGCATCAGTGACGGCGGGCTGCCCGTGGACGCGAGTGTCCGCGATCACCTCGACGGCTGCCTGACCTGCCGCGCCTGCGAATCGGTCTGCCCCTCGGGAGTGGCATATGGCCGACTGATCGACGCGGGCCGCGCCCGCCTCGCCCGTGGGGACGAGGCCGCACTGCGGCCCCGGGCACTCGGCCGGCACTGGCGCTGGCTGCGCGACGTCTTGCTGACGCGGCGCCGCCGCCTGGGCATTGCATGGGGGCTATACCGCGTCACCATGACACTGGGCGCCGGTCGCCTCACCCGCCGACTGGCCGGCGTGATTGGCCAATCGCTGCCCCGCCGACCCTTGGGCCTACCTCGGGGCCTGCCCCAGTCTCAGGCAACGGTTTCGAATCACGGCGCCGAACGCGGAACGGTCGGCCTGTTTGTCGGCTGCACCGGCCAGGCCATGAACGCCACGGCCGCGCGGGCCGCGCGTGACGTGCTGACGGCGCTGGGATACCGAGTCATCACGCCCCCCGCCCAAACCTGCTGCGGCGCCATGCATGCCCATGGCGGCGACCCCGAGGGCGCGCGCAATCAGCGTGAACGTAACGCCGCGACATTCCGGGAGGCGGGGTTGGACGAAGTGGTGGTCATCGGGACCGCCTGCCGCAGCGAACTGGCCGGGCTGGAAGCGGAACACGGACTGCGAGTGCGCGAGATCACCGAATGGCTGCTGGAACGCGAACCGACCGAGTGGCCATCGATACCGGCGCTGGACTGGCGGATCGCGATCCACACCCCTTGCAGCCAACGCAACCATCTCAAGCAGCCCGACGCCGCCCGCCAACTGCTGGAACGAATACCGGGCCTCGAGTTGCTGGATATCGCCGACAATCAGCGCTGTTGTGGCGCCGCCGGGATGCAGGTAATGCTCTATCCGCGGCAGGCCGACGAACTGCGCGCGCCGAAACTCGAATCGATCGAGAACCTGCAACCGGACATGGTGGTCAGCGCCAATGTCGGCTGCGCCACCCATCTGGCCGCCGGTGCGGAACTGACGATGGCCCAGCCGGTGGAAGTGATAGCCGCCGCCCTCGCCCAACGGCGCGACTGACGCCTTTATACGACGTCGGCATCGGCCAGGTTGCGGCCGTAGAAGATCTCGTACATCTCCTTTTTCAGCGCCTTTTCGATCCGCGCGCAGTCGGCCGGCCCGTAGTCGTCGGTACCGTGGCCGAACAGGTAGTTGTCCAGATCGAAGTCCTTCAGGAGCATCTTGGTGTGGAAGATGTTCTCCTGATAGACGTTCACGTCGATCATCTGGTAGCGCTCGCGCGTGTCCTCGGACATGTAGTTCTGGATCGAGTTGATCTCGTGATCGATGAAGTGCTTGTGTCCGTGAACATCCCGCGTGAAGCCGCGCACACGGTAGTCGAGGGTGACGATGTCCGAATCGAAGCTGTGGATCAGGTAATTGAGCGCCCGCAGCGGTGAGATCCGCCCGCAGGTGGACACGTCGATGTCCAGATCGGAAGAGC
>JAABTF010000047.1 GCA_011389965.1 Halothiobacillus sp. | reverse complement strand
GGTATTCCAGATCGAGCTCAAGGGTCTGGGCGGCTTCGGCGGCGACCAGCTGCGCAACGAGATCCTCGGCTTTCGCCCCTGAAACCGGATCCGTCCCTGATTCGTCCGATTCGTTCTTCCAATCCGGCCGCCGACACGCCCGCCGGTCGGTGTCCGGCCGCGGATACGTTATGATCGGCCGCAGATCACCAACCGACTCTTGAACCGCGTACAAAGCGAGTAGATCCATGCATTTCCTGCACGCCCTGTCCTCCAGGCTCCCGCATCGTCCACTGGCCGCACTGACCGCCATGCTGCTAACCCTCTCGCCCATGGCGCCCGCCGCGGCCCAGACCACGACACAGGGCATGGAGGGCTTCCAGCCACTCGATCGCATCGTCGCCGTGGTCGACGACCAGGTGATCACGCAGCGTCAACTCGACCGTGAAGTGGTCCAACTGGGCAGCCAGATCGATCTCAACGCCATGAGCGCATCCGATCGCCAGCGCCTGCAACAGCGTGTCCTCGACCGCATGATCACCGAGGCGGCCATGCTCGAGCGGGCGAAAAAGATCGGCATCCAGATCGACGACACCCGCCTCAACCAGGCTCTCAACGGCATCGCCCAGCGCAACGGCATGAACCTCTCCCAGCTGCGTCGAGCCGTGGTCGGCCAGGGCCAGGACTGGGCGGAGTTTCGCAACGGCATCCGCGAGCAGATGATTCTGGAGGAATTGCAAAAACGCGAGGTCTACAGCCAGATCAATGTCAGCGACCGCGACATCGATGCCTATATCGAGCAGCGCACCGGCGCCTCGGCGGAACAGACCGAGTATCGCCTGGCCCAGATCCTGGTTTCGGTGCCGGAAAACGCATCCCCCGAGGCGGTAGAGCAGGCCCGAGCCCGCGCGAACGACATCCGCGAACGCCTGGTCGAGGGCGCGGACTTCGCTACCGTCTCCGCCGAGCGCTCGGATGCACTCAATGCCGACGAGGGCGGCGACCTGGGCTGGCGCGACACCGCCCGTATTCCCTCGCTGTTCCTGCCGGTCGTCGAGGACATGCAGGCCGGCGAGGTCAGTGAGGTGATCCGCAGCCCCAACGGCTTTCATATCGTCAAGGTGATGGACACCCGCACGACCACCGGGGGCACGGCGATCACGGAATATCGTGCCGAGCACGTGCTGCTGCGACCGCGGGAAAATCGCGACCCGGCGGCCACTCGCAGGCTGGCCGAGAAGCTCCGCGAACAAGTGGTCAACGGCGAGGCCACGCTGGCCGAGGTGGCCCGCGAGTTCTCCGACGACCCGGGCTCGGCCCAGCGCGGCGGCGACCTGGGTTGGGTCAATCCCGATCAGATGGTCCCCGCCTTCGCCCGCATGATGCAGTCCGTGGACACCGGCACGGTCAGCCCGGTGTTCGAAAGCGAGTTCGGGTTCCACTTCCTGCGCGTCAATGACCAGCGTCGCCAGCAGGTGTCCGGCGAGGACCTGCGCCAGCAGGCGCGCAATGCCATCGGCGAGCGCCGCGCCGACGAGGAGTTGACCAAATACATCCGGCGGTTGCGCTCGGAGTCCTACATCGAGAACCGCCTGACGGGCACCGTCAACGATGCCAGTGGCCAGCGTGCGCTTGGTCGTCAGTAGCGGCGAGCCCGCAGGCATCGGCCCGGACCTGCTGCTGGCACTGGCTGCCGACCCGGGTTTTACACCGCCGGCCGAGCTGGTGGTGCTCGGTGACCGCGAGGTCTTCGCCGCCCGCGCCGAGGCACTCGATCTGCCTTTCGATTGGCCGGCCTTCGACCCCGAGGCCCTTCCGGGCGCGGGGTTTCGCTTTGCACACCTGCCGGCCGCCAAGCCAGTCACGCCCGGGCACCTGAATGCGGCCAATGCCCGCCATGTACTCGACATGCTCGACTACGCCGGGGACGGCTGCGCAGAAGGCCGCTTCGACGCCCTGGTCACCGCCCCCCTGCACAAGGGCGTGATCAACGAGGCCGGCATTCCCTTCACCGGACACACCGAATACCTGGCCGAGCGGGTCGGCGGCCATCCGGTGATGATGCTGGTGGCCGACCGGCTGCGCGTCGCCTTGGCGACCACCCACCTGCCGCTGGCCGAGGTGCCCACGGCGATCACCGGCGACACGCTCGCCGTCGTGCTCGACACCCTGCACGCCGCCATGCGCGAATGGCTGGGCAAATCCCGGCCGCGCATCCTGGTCGCCGGGCTCAACCCGCATGCGGGTGAATCCGGGCATCTGGGGAATGAGGAGATCCGTGTGATCGGCCCGGCGCTTGAGGCGGCCCGTACCCGCGGCATCCAGGCGATCGGCCCGCTGCCGGCGGATACGCTGTTCACCCCACGGCATCTCGAAGGCGCCGATGCGGTGCTGGCGATGTACCACGACCAAGGGCTGCCGGTACTCAAGTACGCCGGCTTCGGTCGGGCGGTGAACGTCACCCTGGGGCTCCCGATCGTCCGCACGTCGGTCGACCACGGCACCGCCCTGGACCTAGCCGGCACGGGGCGTGCCGAACACGGTTCGCTCGCCGCGGCCATCGATCTGGCCTGCGAGCAGGCCGAGCGACGGGCCGCTCCGGCATGAGCCGACACAAGACCGCCAAGGGAGTTCAGGATGGGCACCGGGCGCGCAAGCGCTTCGGTCAGAACTTCCTGGTCGACCCCGGGGTGATCGATCGCATCCTCTCGGCCATTCCCGAACAGGAGCCGGTGGTCGAGATCGGCCCGGGTCTGGGTGCACTGACGTTGCCACTGGCACGGCGCAACGGTCGACTAGTGGCCATCGAGCTCGACCGCGACGTGATCCGCCACCTGCAGGTAAAACTGGACGCCGAGGGACTCGGCCGGCAGGTCCGACTGATCCCACAAGACGCCCTGCGCCTTGATATCGAGGCACTGGCCGAGGCAGAGCAGATCGAGCGCCCCCTGACCGTTGTGGGCAACCTCCCCTACAACATCGCCACGGCCCTGATCAGCCGACTGCTCGAACAGGGCGAGTCGATCGAGCAGATGGTCTTCATGGTGCAAAAAGAGGTGGCCAAGCGGCTGGCCGCAGTCCCCAACGACTCGGCCTACGGCCGGTTGAGCGTGCTCACCACGATGCGCGCCGAGGTCGAGCATCTGTTCGACGTACCGCCGGAAGCCTTCAACCCTCCACCCAAGGTGGACTCGAGCATCATCCGCATCACCCCGCGCGCCGAACCACTGGTCCCTCCGGCCGAGCAGGCAGGTTTCGAGCGACTGGTCACGGCTGCCTTCGCCCAACGGCGGAAAACCCTGCGCAACAACTTGAAACCCCTGATGTCAGCGTCAACAATCGAAGCGTCGGGCATCGACCCGTCATTGCGTGCCCAGGCGCTGGACATTCCCGCCTTCCTCACGCTCGCCAGACAACTCGGCCCAGCCGACTGACGCGTCCGGCAGGGGGTCCAGCCACTCCGGGTTCGGGGGTCTATCCTTGGGTAGCCGACTGCCACGGCCCACCATTCACCCGCAGGAAAAAGCAGCCACCGGCCATGTCCGAAAAAACCCACTTCCATCACAACCGGACCCCAGAAGAGGCCTTCGTCGCCTGTGCCGACTTCCTGGTCGATCGACTCGCGCATGCCATCGGCAGGCGCGGCATTGCACGCATCGCCCTGGCCGGCGGCAGCACCCCCCGGCGCCTCTACCAGATGCTCGCCGAAAACTATGCCGATGCCCTGGCCTGGGATCGAGTGGAATTTTTTTTCGGCGACGAGCGCAACGTGCCCCGGGATCATCCCGACAGCAACTTTCGCATGGCGCAACGAGCGTTGTTCCGTCCGCTGGGCATCCAGCCGCACCAGACCTTCCCGATGATTTCCGACCAGCAGCGCGACCCGGAACACGACGCCATGGCCTACGAGGCATTGCTGCGGCAATGGGCCAGCGATGACGTGCCGCGCTTCGATGTCGCCCTGCTCGGATTGGGCGATGACGGACACTTCGCCTCGCTGTTTCCCGACACACCGGCGCTCGGCGAATGCAGCCGGCTGGCGGTGGTCAACCCCGTGGAGAAAATTCACGGCTATCGGCTGACCCTGACCTTCCCGGTCTTCGAGGCGGCACGCGACGTGGTCTTTCTGGTGATCGGTAACGAAAAACGAGATGCCCTGGCGCGGGTTCACGCCGGCTATCAGGACCTACCCGCCGAACAACTGGCGTCCCGCCGGGTCACTCACTGGTTCATCGACCAGGCGAGCTGGGACACATGAACATCGCCTCGCGGCCGGCCAGTAAGCGGATCACGATCCGTCCGCGGGCCGTGTTCGTCCCCGAGCACAGTGATATCGCGCTCGGTCACTATGCCTTCGGCTACGAAATCGTGATCGAGAATCACGGTGACGAGGCAGTGACACTGACCGACCGGCACTGGGTGATCGATCATGGCAACGGCTGCCTCAAGGAGGTCCGCGGCGAGGGCGTGGCCGACCAGATCCCCCATATCCCGCCCGGCGACCGGTTTACCTACCGTTCGGGAGCCGTGATCGAGTCGCCGGCCGGACGGATGTGGGGCGATTATGGCTTTGTGGCCGACTCCGGGGAGACGTTTCGGATAAAAATACCCAGCTTTGACCTGGTGGCGCCGGCGAGTTTTCGATCGATCCAGTAAGCGTTCCGGCAATCGACACATAGCATCCGCATCGCAGGACCACGCCCGACCGGCCGAAGTGCTAGCATCCCTTTTTTCCCATTCCTGACACCCTCTTTTTTCTCGACCGAAACGGACACATGGCCACCTACGCAATCGGCGACCTGCAAGGCTGTCTCGACCCGCTCAAGCAGCTTCTCGACCATATCGACTTTCATCCATCCCGCGATCGGCTCTGGTTCGTCGGCGACCTGGTCAATCGAGGCCCCCAGTCCCTGGAAGCCCTGCGTTTCGTGCGCGATCTGGGCGACCGGGCGGTGACCGTGCTCGGCAACCACGATATCCACCTGCTTGGGTGCCGCTTTGGCAACCGGGTGACCAAGGGACGCGACACGCTCGAGCCGATTCTGAATGCAGACGACGGCGACGAGCTGCTCGAATGGCTGCGTCGTCAGCCGCTGCTGCACCACGATCCGGAACTGGAATGGACCTTGGTGCATGCTGGCATCACGCCTGCCTGGGACCTGGAGCAAGCCAGCGCCGCGGCTCGCGAAACGGAGGCGGCCATGGCCGGCCCCGAGCCGGAGACCTTCTTCACCGGCGTGTTCGGCAACCGCAGCGACCACTGGGAAGAGACGACCTCGGCACGGGAACGTCAGCGTTTTGCCGTCAATGCCTTCACCCGCATGCGCTACTGCCATCCCGATGGGCGACTGGATTTCGACGAAAAGCGGCCTCCCGAATCGGCCGCACCCGGTCTGCGCCCCTGGTTCGACATGCCCGACCGACCCATGGCAAATCGGCGAATCGTGTTCGGCCACTGGTCGTCGCTGGGCCCGGCCCGGTCACGCAACAACGCCTGGGGCATCGACCAGGGTTGCCTGTGGGGCCATCGACTCACCGCCCTGCGGCTGGAGGACGAGCAGCTGTTCGCCGTCGACTGCCCGGCCATGCAGCAGCCGCGCAAGAACCGCTGAGCATGGCCCGGCGCTCGCAAGATCCGGTGGCAGTCCATGTTTAGCAGCGTGATGTCAGTCCAGTCGCTGCTGGCCGGCATGGGTGTGCTGCTGGCCGGCTCGGGCCTGCTGGCGACCTTGTTGGGTCTGCGTGCCGCCGAGGAAGGCTTTTCTGACGGCACCATCGGCCTGGTGATGTCGGCGTTCTACGTCGGCTACGTGCTGGGCACGCTGACCATCCCCGCCGTCATCCGCCGGGTCGGCCACATCCGCACCTTTGCCGCCCTGGCGGCCGTTTCCTCGGCAGCGGCCATCCTGCATGGTCTGTGGGTCGAGCCCTGGTTCTGGATGGGGCTGCGCCTGATCAACGGTGTGACGCTGCTGGGCCTGTACATGGTGATCGAGAGCTGGATCAACGAGAAGGTCACCACCCACCGCGGCCAGGTCTTCGGCGTCTACATGATGGTCAGCCTGTTCGCCTACGGCGCCGGGCAGTTTCTGATCGGGATCTACGGCCCGATGGACGTGTCGACCTTCGCCATCGTCGGCCTGCTGTTCTCGCTGGGATTGGTGCCGATAGCCCTGACGCGCGTGAGCCAGCCGCCGCCCATGGAGACCGCCCGCCTGCCACTGCGCGAGCTGTTTCGGCTGGCCCCAACCGGGGTGATCGGCGCGGCGCTCTCGGGCACTATCACTGGGACCATCTACGGGATGGCGGCAGTCTATGCCAACCGCGTCGGGCTGCCGGACACCCAGGTGGCAGCCTTCGTCGCGGCGATCATCGTTGGCGGCGGGCTGCTGCAGTGGCCGATTGGCCGACTATCGGACGGGCGCGACCGGCGTTACGTGCTGATCGTCGTCGGCGCACTGGGGGGCGTGTTCTCGGTGCTGCTGGCGATGCAGGGCTGGTTTCCCGCCTGGACACTGTTCGCCTTGGCCCTGATATTCGGCGGATTTTCCTTCTCGCTGTACGCCGTGAGCGTGTCCCAGACCAACGACCGACTGTCGAGCGACCAGGTCCTCGAGGGTACCCGCGGCCTGTTGATGGTCAACGGCGCCGGATCCGCTGCCGGTCCCATGATCAGCGGTGTGGCCATGGGCCTGTTCGGCGCGGCGGGCTTTCCGCTGTTCGTGCTCGCCGCCTTGGTGGTGATGATCCTGCTGATCATCTGGCGGATTCAGATCGATGCCCCGGTGCCGGATGCCGAGCGCAGCGACTATGTCTTCACGCACCGCACCTCGGCGGCCGGGCTCGAGCTCGACCCGCGCACCGCCGAAGAAGAGATGCCGGCCGCCGAGGAAGGCGTCGAGGCGGCCGCCCCGCCGATCTACGAAACCGATCCTGCCTGGGAAGACTACAAGGGCCCGGCCGGGGCCATCGACAAGGATATCGATGAAGGCCCCCTCAATTCCCCCGCGGGGACGGGGCGGCGAGACGACGCCTGATGCGCCGCATCAGCCAGCCAAGCAGTGGCACGCGCTCATAGAGCTGGCCGGCGGGGTCCCAGTAGTCCAGATGCGCGGCAATGCGTCCATCCGCGGCGATGATTACCTCGGACATGCCGTCGATTTTCCAGGCACCTTGGCCTTCACCGCAGGACATTTGCCAGCGCAGCAGACCGCGCTCGCCATCCACCGCTCGAGCGGAGACCTCGAAACGCATACCCTGGCACTGGGAAAACCCGTGGGCGAATATCGCGCGGATCGCGTGGATACCACGCACGTCATTGAACGGATCGACGAAGCGGGCATCGGCAACAAACACGGCTTCCAATGTATCCAGGTTATCCGGACGCAATCCTTCCATGGCCGCGACATACCGCTCCAGCGCGGCGGCACGGTTAAGGCCGTGGCCGGGTAGGTTCATTGCCCTGGCTCCTTGAGCATCCGTCGGGTGATCGCGAAATAGAGCCGATAAGGCAGCAGCCGCAGCAACTTCATCACCCAGCCAAACCCGCGCGGGACGAGGATCTCGAACTGCCGTCCGGCCAGTCCCCGGGCGATCAGCCGACCGGCGACGTCGGTCTCGATGCGGCCGGGCATGCTGAAATCGTTCTTGTCGGTGAGTTGGGTGCGTACAAATCCCGGATTGATCAGCCGGATCGCCACCCCGGCACGGGCCAACTCGGGACGCAACGACTCGGCCAGGTTGATCAACGCCGCCTTGCTCGCCCCGTAGGGTGCGGCATAGGGCAGGCCGCGATAACCAGCCACACTGGCCGTCAGCACGATCTCGCCCTGTCCTCGTTCGATGAAATCGCGGCGCACGGTCTCGATGCCGTTGACCGCCCCGAGAAAATTGACCCTCATGAGTCGTTCGAACACGGCCGGATCGAAACCCTCCAGCCCCATTGGCTCGTAATCTCCGGCATTGAGAATTACCGAGTCGGGCATGCCCCAATGCTCGCAGAGCAAACGATAGGCACCAGCCAGCGACTCGGGGTCCGTGACATCCGCGGCCAGCGCCAACAACTGACCCGGGTCCCGGCCAGCCCGATCGTCGAGCGCGGCCTGACGCCGCGCCGACATCGCAACGCGGTACCCACGGGCTACGAGATGATCGACCACCGCCGCGCCTATTCCGCTACTCGCGCCGATCAGCCAGTATGTCCTCTGTCGCGGTCGGGTTGTCTGTGCCATTAATCGGATCCTCTCCTGGTCGCCGCCAGCGGAGTTCGCGATGACCCTGCCGGATGGATTTCATGTAATACGGGGCGAGCTTAGACCAGCACTGCTACAATATCGATGCACAACTTGTACAGAACCGAACGCCGCAGGTGGAAACGTTGTCCACGTCCGAAACCAAATCCGTCGAGACCGATGCCCAGGGACTGCTACCGATCCGCTCGGTGTCGCAGGTCACCGGCGTCAACCCGATCACGCTACGCGCCTGGGAACGTCGCTACGACCTGATCCGTCCGACGCGCACGCCCGCGGGCCACCGCCTGTACAGCCAACAGGATATTCGCGCCATCCAGCGCATCCAGGAATTGGCGGAAGGCGGCATGGGCTTTGCCCAGATCGCCGCCCTGCTGGAGCAGGAATCCCAAGCCGGACCCCCGGCACCCCCGCCCAAACCGGTCGCCCCGCCACGCTCGTTGCTCGAGCGCGTCATGCAGGCGGCGATGAACCTCGACCCGGCCGAGTTGCGGGCCACCGAGGCCAGCGCCCTGCTCTGGCTCTCGCCGGAGGATTATCTGCGCGAGGTGCTGGTCGAATCTCTGGCCTATTTGGAGGCACGGCCGGCGTGGCCCGACCGCGATGTGGGCCTGATCTGGCTGTCGGAATACATCAAGGGCCGCGCCGACTGGGTCGCCGATGCCCCTGGCAGATCCCTCGGTCCGCTAGTGGTGATCGATCAGGTGGCACTAGGCGAGCCGCTCACTGCCGGCGGCTTACGACTGTTCGCCGCCTTGCATGACGACCAGCTGCGCGCCCGCCTGCTTCCCTCCGCTCTCAGCGAAAGCCAGCGCGCTCAACTGGCACGCCGCTGGGGTGCACAGGTATGGGTCCGGCTAGGTCGGCCTGAACAGGCCCCCGAGTCGGCCCACACCCGGACCGGTGCCAAGATTTTCTGGTGCGACCTGCCCGCACTGGCCCCCGGCAGTGGCGAGCAGGCGGTCGATTTCATGCAAGCCTGGCGGCAAACCGTGGAGCAGGATATTCAGCAATGCCGGCAACAGATCCAGAGCACGCTGGACGACAAGGCGCCTCACCGGGGCAGCACCTCCCGGCATTAGCCGCGGTTGCGAGCGGCAGGCCGGTCTGTGTCACAATGCGCTCAGAACACGTGCATTTTGAGGACCCAGGCGGCGATGCTCGACGCGAATTTGCTTAAGAAGGCGGTCAATGCCTCCACGGACGGCATCGTCATCGCCGAGCAGGAAGGTTCGGACAACATCCTGATCTACGCCAACCGGGCCTTCGAGGAACTGACCGGTTACAGCGAACGCGAGATCCTCTACCAGGACTGCCGCTTCCTGCAGGATGGCGACCGCGACCAGCCTGCGATGACCCAGATACGGGAAGCCATCCACAGCGGCGAATCCGCCCGGGTGGTCATCCGCAACTATCGCAAGGATGGCAGCCTTTTCTGGAACGAGTTGTCGATCACTCCCGTCTTCAATGACGAGGATCATCTGACCTATTTCATCGGCATCCAGCGGGACGTCACCGAACTGGTCAGGATGCGCGAGGAAAACGAGCACCTGCGCGAGCGGGTGCGGGCACTCGAAACGGCCGCCGAGTCAGCGCGCGGCACCTGAGCCCGGCAGGCGACGGCATGGCCTTGACCATCCGATACGCTTGTCAGGGCGCCGGCGAGCGGGCATGCTTGGCCTGTATGCAGCGCACCGAAACCGGTCGGGCGCCTTTTGAAACATGGACGCGACAACTACAGGCGGATCGATGAGCGCACTCCCCGTCAATGGAATGCTCAATGCCCTGGTCCGGGAAGAGGCCATCTCCTCCGACCAGGCAAACACCATCCAGACGAAGGCCGACGGCAGCGGCGAGTCGGTACTCAACACCCTGATGGGCGAAGGGATCTCGGCGAAAACCATCGCAGAAACCGCCTCCAAGCGTTTCGGCCTACCCTTGGTGGACCTCGACGCCGTCGACACCAGCGACCTGCCCCTCAAGCTCGTCCCGGAAAAGGTCCTCCAAGCCAATACCGCCCTGCCGCTGTTCAAGCGCGGGCGACGATTGACGGTGGCTGTGGCCGATCCCTCGGACACCGGCGCGATCGACGGCTTCCGTTTTTCGACCAATATGGCCATCGAGGCCGTGGTCGCCGAGGCCCCCAAGATCTCCCGCGTGCTGGAAGATGCGCTGAGCGACAGCATGGAGATGCTCGGCGAAGGGCTGGACGACGACCTCAGCAATGTCGAGTTCGAGCGCGAGGACGAAGAGGCCCACGATATCGAGGACTCCTCGATCCAGGACGACGTGGTGGTCAAGTTCGTCACCAAGCTTCTGACCGACGCGATACGCAAGGGTGCCTCCGACATCCACATCGAGCCCTACGAGAAGCAATTCCGCATCCGCTTCCGCGTCGACGGCATGCTCACCGAGAGCGCCAAGCCGCCGGCGAACCTTGCCGACCGGATCGTCGCCCGGGTCAAGGTGATGAGCCGCATGGACATCTCCGAGCGCCGCCTGCCGCAGGATGGCCGGATCAAGCTCAAGCTGTCGAAGAACCGCTCGATCGACTTCCGGGTTAACTCCTGCCCCACCCTGTTCGGTGAAAAGATCGTGCTGCGTATCCTCGATCCCACCAGTGCCCAGTTGGGCATCGACCAGTTGGGCTACGAACCCGAACAGAAGCGCCTCTATATGGAGACCCTGGACAAGCCCTACGGCATGATCCTGGTCACCGGCCCGACCGGCTCGGGCAAGACGGTTTCGCTGTACACGGGCCTGAACATCCTCAACTCCGGCGACCGAAATATCTCCACGGCCGAGGATCCAGCGGAAATCGTCGTGCCGGGGATCAACCAGGTCAACGTCAACCCCAAGGTGGGTCTGACCTTCGCCAATGCCCTGCGGGCCTTCTTGCGCCAGGATCCGGACGTGATCATGGTGGGCGAGATCCGCGACCTCGAGACCGCCGAGATAGCCATCAAGGCATCGCAAACCGGTCACTTGGTACTGTCGACCCTGCACACCAACGACGCACCACAGACCCTGACGCGCATGGTCAACATGGGCGTGCCGGCCTACAACATCGCCTCGTCGGTCAGCCTCATCATCGCCCAACGACTGGCCCGCCGGCTGTGCAATAATTGCCGGCAACCGGACAAGGTTCCGGAAGAAGAATTGCGGCGCGAGGGTTTCACCGAGGAGGACCTGGCCGGTTCGCCCCGCATCTTCAAGGCCGTTGGCTGTGACCAGTGCACCAACGGCTACAAGGGGCGAGTGGGTGTCTACCAGGTCATGCCCGTCTCCGAGGCGATGGGCCGCATCATCATGCAGGGCGGCAACGCCATGGACATTGCCGACCAATCGCGCGAGGAAGGGGTCGACGATCTACGTCGGTCGGGCCTCAAGAAAGTCCTCGCCGGCATGACGAGCCTCGAGGAAATCAACCGCGTCACCAAGGACTGATCCCGGCCGGGCATCAAGGGAGAGACAAGATGGCCATAGCGGCAAAGCAGCAGAAAAATGCCGAAAAGCCCATTTTTGCCTACGAGGCACGCACAAAGGAAGGGCGCGTGATCAAGGGCGAGATGGCGGCACTCAACGACACCGCCGTGCGCGCGGAAATTCGCCGTCTGGGAATGACCCTGGTGCGGGTCAAGCGCAAGACCAAACCGCTTTTCTCCAACTCCAAGCCGATCCAGCCGCGCGACATCGCTACCTTCGCCCGGCAGCTGTCGACGATGATGAATGCCGGCCTGCCCATCGTGCAGGCGCTCGACATCATCGCCCAGAGCGCCGAAAAGAAGTCGATGAAGGACCTGATCAACACGGTCAAAAATGACGTGGAAAGCGGCACCAACCTCGCCGATGCCCTCGACCGTCACCGCAAGTATTTCGACGAACTGTTCGTCAACCTGGTGCGCGCCGGCGAGCAATCCGGCGCCCTGGAGGTGGTGCTCGACCGGGTGGCCACCTACAAGGAAAAGACCGAGAGCCTCAAGGGCAAGATCAAGAAGGCGCTGTTCTACCCCACCGCCGTGCTGGTGGTGGCCTTCATCGTTACCGCGATCCTGCTGATCTTCGTCATCCCGCAGTTCGAATCGCTATTCCAGGGCTTCGGCGCCGACCTGCCCGCGTTTACCCAGTTCGTCATCGGCCTGTCCGACCTGTTCCGCGAGAACTGGCACTGGATCTTCGGCGGCATTGCCGCGGTGATCTTCCTGTTCGTGTTTGTCAAACGCCGTT
>JAABTF010000046.1 GCA_011389965.1 Halothiobacillus sp. | reverse complement strand
GGGATACGGCAACGGCCAGCTGGTCTGGGCCCTGCCGCCGGCGGTGTTGCGGGCGCTGGCGGATTGATCCGAGAAAGCAGGATGAAGAGGCCAGGTATCAGGGGTACATCACCTTCTACCCCCCCCCCGCTGATAACTGATTTCTGGCTGCTTTTATTCCACTCCCCACTTCTGCAATCGGTAGCGCAATTGACGCAAGGTCAGACCCAGCTGGCGAGCCGCCTCGCTGCGATTCCAGCGTGTCTGCTGCAGGGCATGGATGATCTCGCGCTGCTCGTCGCTCTCCGGGATGAAGCCCGGGCAGGCGGCCAGTGTGGACGCGCTGCCGTCATCCTCGCCGGCCATCATGGGGTCCACGGAGACCGCCTCTGCGGTGATGCGGTCCCCATCGGTCAATGCCATGGCTCGCTCCAGCAGGTTTTCCAGTTCGCGCACGTTGCCGGGAAACGCCTGTGTTGCCAGGCGCTGGATCACCTGTGCATCGAGCACGGGCACGGGGCGCGCGTCGCGCTCGGCTAGCCGGGCGACGATCGATTCGGCCAGTTCGGGCAGGTCATCGAGGCGCTCGCGCAAGGGCGGCACCCGCAGGCCAATGACGTTGAGCCGGAAGAAAAGGTCCTGGCGGAAACACCCCTCCCTGACCGCCTGATTGAGGTCCTGGTGTGAGGCTGAAACGATGCGCACGTCCACGGGTATCTCGGTGGTGGAACCGACCGGGCGCACGCGCCGTTCCTGCAATACCCGCAGCAGGCTGACCTGCAGGTTGAGCGGCAGTTCGGCGATCTCGTCCAGGAATAGCGTGCCCCCCTCGGCGGCCCTGAACAGCCCCGGCTTGTCGCGGCTGGCCCCGGTGAAGGCGCCCTTGTGATGACCGAACAGCTCGGATTCGATCAGCTCGCCCGGAATCGCCCCGCAGTTGACCGGCACGAACAGCCCGCCTGCGCGGCTGCTGTGGCGGTGGATCTCGCGCGCGACCAATTCCTTGCCGGTGCCGGACTCGCCCTGAATGAAGATGGGCGCCTGTGAGCGGGCCAGCCGGCCGATCATCTCTCGCAGCTGCTGCATGGGTCGCGAGCGGCCGGTAAGCGGCGAATTGGCGTCCTCCAGCGGGGGGCGTCGGGTGGCCTTGCTTGCCTGTCCGCCGGACGGATCACTGGTCTCGCCGGCCAGCGGCCGGAGATTGCGCGCGTCACGAAGCAGCCGGCGCAACGTGTCCTGCTCGATCGGCTTGTTGATGAAGTCGAAGGCGCCCGCCTTGAGTGCCCGCACCGCCGCCTCGACCTGCCCGTGGGCGGTGATCACCGCCACCGGCAGGTCGGGCATGGAGACGTGGAGTTCGTCCACCAGGTCGAGGCCATTGCCATCGGGCAGGCGCATGTCGACCAGGCAAAGGTCGATGTCTGCGCCGTGCCGCTCGAGCTGGTCGCGCGCCTCGGCTAGGGTGGGCGACTGCAGGGTGTCCACCCCCTCGCGCTTCATGAACAGGGCGACCAGAGTGCGAATATCCGGTTCGTCGTCCACGATCAGACAGTGCTTCATCAGGTGATCCCTTCCCTTCTTGTCTGGCTGGCTTCCTCGGTCGGGTGCGCCGCCGGCAGGCTCAGCACAAAGCAGTTGCCGGTCTCGCCGGCTGGCCGTTCGCTCTCGTCGAGCACCAGGTCCCCTTGGTTGGCCAGCGCCAACTCGCGGGAGACGAACAATCCCAGGCCCGTCCCCTGCGAATGGGTAGTGAAGAACGGCTCGAACAACGCACTTCGGGTGGAGGCGGCGATCCGTGGCCCGTTGTCGCAGACCCGTATCTCCCAGCGGTCGGCAGCGGCGGGGACCACCCGGATGGTCAACTTGAACGGGCCTTGCTGCGGCTGCCCGTGGCGCTCGGCATTGTCACAGAGATTGACCATGATCTGCCACAGGTGGGTGATGTCCGCCCTTACCATGGCGGGCTCGCCGCTTGGCGCTAGCCGCAGTGCGCATTCCCATTGTTCGGCCCGGTCGCGCTGCTGACGGCTGGCGACGAAATCGGCCAGCCAGTCGTTCAGGTCGAGGGTCTGCGGGTGGACTGCCGGGGCGCGCGCGGCGCCCAGCACGTCCTCCACCAGGCGATTGATGCGGTCGCTGTGGCGGGTGATGATCCCGGTGAGCTGTTCCCGCTCGGCGGCGGTGGTCGATTCCGGCAGCAGCTCGGCGGCCTGACGGATCGAGGAGAGCGGGTTTCTGACCTCGTGGGCGATGGAGGCGATCATCCGGCCTAGGGCGGCGAGCTTGTCGCGGCGGACTCGGTCGTCCTCCTCGCTCAGGTCCAGCAGGACAATCAGGGCGCGTGGGCCCAGGGCGGTCTCGATGCGGTGAAACTGGGCGCGCAGGCGATGGGGGCGGTCGAAGTCCTCTTGCTGCCCCCCCTCGCCGCTATGCCAGGCACGCAGGGCGTCGCAGACCGCTGGATTGAGGTCGGGAAGCCGGCCGGTCTCCTCGCCATGGTCACGGCCGGAGGCGGCGAGCAGTTGCTTCGCCGCGGCATTGATGTATTCGATGTTGCCTTCCGGGTCGGAGACCACGATGCCGTTGTCGGTCTGCTCGATCACGCGCAGCGCCAGTTCCGAGAGGTAGCGCACCTCCTGCTCGCGGGCCTGCGAACGTTGCTCCCAGACGGCCGCCCGACGTTCGAAGGCGATCACCAGCACGGTGATCAGCAGCAGGGCGGCGCCGAGAAAGCCGGAATTGGTCAAGTGATTGGCATCGGCCTGGACCAGGGAGGCGTAGATGGCCTCGCCCAGTACCAACAGCACCGCCAGGGTGGCGTAGCCGATGGCAGCGCGGCCGCCGTGCAGGACCGCCGCAATGCCCACGGCGATTACCAGCGCCAGCGCGATAGGCCCCTCGGGCCCGCTCGAGGCATGCGCGATCAGCAACAGGGCGCCCAGATCGCCGAGAGTGTGCAAATGGGCCTGGGGGCGGAATGGCAGGAGGCGCAGTTCCAGCAGCCATTCGAAGCCCATGGCCAGGAACAGGTAGCCCCAGGCAGTGACCATGAACAGCGAGGCATCGGCCTGACCGAAGATCGCCGGTCCCCGTTCGGTCAGGGCCGCGGTCGTAAGGGCCAGCGCGAGCAGCAGGCGGTAGGCGTTGGCCAGCCGCAGTCCGCGCCAGTTTTCCGCGCCAGCGGGATGGATCACCGGTGCTCCTGGTGCCACTGTTCGGCGTGCTCCCAACTGCAGAAATCCTGCCCGTCACGTCGCACGGCCTTGGCCTCAGGCACGAAGACCCCGCACTGGGCGCAGCGCACCGATTCGAGGGCCTGGGTTTCCCGTTCCTCGGCCTGGGCCGCACGGGCACGATTGGCCTGCCGAATGGCGAAGAACAGCCCCACGATCAGGGCGATGACGAGCCAGAACAGTAGCTTGAGCATGAGAGACGGTGAGCCTGGGTGCGATGGAAACGGTGCGCAGAGTATCGCATCCGCCGAACAAGCCCCCAAGACTCAGCGGAAAGGACCGCCGGGAAGGGTCACGTATGGCCCAGGGTCAAAGCAGGCCGGTTGCTGGCCTGTCGGGGCGCCGACTTCCGTCCCGCCGGTCAGCCCTTGCCCAGATCGGTGATCAGCGATTGCTGGGCATTGAACGGCTTCTCGCCCTTGGACGGAGAGATGCGCCGGTATTCACCCTCGGCGGTCAGTTCCCAGGCGCCCGTGTTGTCGGCGAGGTAGCGGCCGAAGGCCTCGTCGATCACTCGGGCGCGGATTTCCGGGGGATCGACCGGGAAGGCGGTCTCCACCCGCGCGAAGAAGTTGCGCGGCATCCAGTCGGCGGAAGAGAGGAACAGCTCCTCCTTGCCGTCGTTGTGGAAGTAGAATACGCGCGGATGTTCGAGAAATCGGCCCATGACCGAACGGACGTGGATGTTCTCCGAGACGCCCGGGACCCCCGGTTGCAGGCAGCAGACACCGCGAATGATCAGTTCGATGGTCACCCCCGCCTGCGAGGCCTCGTAGAGCGCTTCGATGACGCGCCGCTCGATCAGTGCATTCATCTTGGCGCGGATCAGCCCCTTGCGACCGGCACGGGCATGGCTGGTTTCGCGCCGAATGCGCTCGATCATGCCCTCGTGCAGAGTGAACGGCGATTGCAGCAGGCGCTTCATGCGAATGCCCCGGCCCAGGCCAGTCAACTGCATGAACAGCTTGTTGACGTCCTCGCCGATGAATCGGTCGTCGGTCATCATGCCGAAGTCGGTATACAGCCGCGCGGTGCCCGGATGATAGTTGCCCGTACCCATGTGAACGAAGCGCTTGAGCCGATTGGCGTCGCGACGCACCACCAGCGCCATCTTGGCGTGTGTTTTGTAGCCGACGATGCCATAGGCCACGTAGGCCCCGGCCTTCTGCAGCCGGGTGGTGATGTTGATGTTCGCCTCCTCGTCGAATCGGGCACGCAACTCGACCACCGCGGTGACCTCCTTGCCGGCGCGGGCGGCGGCCTCCAGCGCGTCCACGATCGCCGAGTCGCGGCCGGTGCGGTACAGGGTCATCTTGATGGCCACCACCCGCGGATCGGTGGCTGCCTGGCGAATGAATTCGACCACCGGCATGAACGATTGATAGGGATGGTGCAGCAGCGCGCTACCCTGTTGGGCGATGGTCTCGAAGATGTTGCGGTCCGGATCGAACTCGGGGTCGAGACGCGGCGCGAAGGGCGGATCCTTCAGCTCGGGGCGGTCGATCAGGTTGGGCAGCGACATCAGGCGGTGCAGGTTGACCGGGCCGCGAACCTGGAATACCTGGCGCTCTTCGAGGGCGAATCGCTCGCAAAGGAATTCGATCATGTCCTGTGGACAGTTGTCGGCCACTTCCAGGCGCAGCGCGTCGCCATAATTGCGTTCGAACAGTCCGCCCTGCAGCGTCTGCAACAGGTCCTCGTCGTCGTCGACATCCACCGAAAGGTCACTGTTGCGGGTCACGCGGAACTGGTAACAGCCGGTGACGGTCATCCCGGGGAACAGTTCGTGGACGTGGGCGTGGATGATCGAACTGAGGAAGACGAAGCTCGATGGGCCATCGGCGGCGTCCTCGTCCATCTGGATGATGCGCGGCAGGGCGCGCGGGGCCTGCACGATCGCCAGCCAGGCCTCGCGGCCGAAATCGTCGTTGCCTTCCAGCGAGACGATGAAGTTCAGCGATTTGTTGAGAATCCGCGGGAAGGGGTGCGACGGATCGAGGCCCAGCGGGGTCAGCAGCGGGAGGAGCTCGCGGCGGAAGTACTGCTTGACCCACAGTGCCTGCGCCTCGGTCCAGTGGGTGCGACGCAAAAAGTGGATGTTCTCTTCGGCCAGCGCCGGGATAAGATCCCGGTTGAGCGCCTCGTACTGGTCGTGCACCAGGGAGTGTGCCTGCTCGAGTACCAGGTCGAGCTGTGTTTGCGGGGAGAGGCCGGCGTCATCCGGCCGGCTGATCCCGGCGCGGATCTGTTGGGTGAGCGTGCCGACCCGTACCTCGAAGAACTCGTCTAGGTTCGATGAGGAGATGCACAGGAACTTCAATCGTTCGAGCAGTGGCACGCCGGTGTCCTGGGCCAGCTCGAACACCCGGCGATTGAATCCGAGCAGGCTGAGTTCTCGATTGATGAAGGGAAGAGGGGTATCGCTGGTGTTAGTCATTATTTCGCAACTTAAAGTCGGTTACAGTATGCGTGTTTGGCCGGGGCGCGCGTCCGGCGACCAGACCAGTTTGCCCGGCCGCCATGACAGCGGCGTTAAGCCGTCCGTCCCTTGGATCGTTGCCGGGTTGTTCGAGCGCGGGTCCTAAAAGGCCCCGCATGTGACGAGTAAACCCTAGCAGCCGGGCCGAGACAAGCCGGCGGCGTGTGCCGCGGCCGCCTATCAGGAGATTCCGAGCCAATGAGCCAGCAAGACAGCCCCAATCTGACCCCGCATACCCTGACCCGCTACGACGACGACCTCAACGCCCTGCGTTCGCTGCTGATGAACATGGGCGGCGTGGCCGAGCAGCATTTCGACGATGCCCTGGCCTACCTGCTGGACGGCGATGCCGAGCGCGGCCGGGTGGCGATGGAGCAGGACTACGAGATCGACCGGCTGGAGACGTCCATCGACGAGCTCTCCATCCACCTGATCGCCCGCTATGCGCCCACCGCGGGCGATCTGCGCACCATCATGGCGATCGTCAAGGCGATAACGGATCTCGAGCGCATCGGCGACAAGTCCGAGAAGCTTGCTCGCATCGCCGAGGAGGTGGGTCCAGCGCTACAGGCGACCTCGTTCTCCACGCATTTCCGGGTGATGGGCCGCATCGTCAAGGGCATGCTGCACGACGCCCTGGACGCGTTCGTTCGCCAGGACTGTGTTGCCGCCGAAGAGATCATGCGTCGCGACGACCACGTCAATCACGAATATAACGAGGTACACGAGGTGCTGCTCGACTATATGTCGAAGAACCCGGAGTCGCCCGACTTGAGTCTGCGAATGCTGCACTGTATGCGGGCCATCGAGCGTATCGGGGACCACTGCACCAATATCGCCGAGTACATCATCTTCCAGCAGCGCGGCAAGGGCGAGTGTTCGAACGAATTCCGCGAGGGCAAGGAACGCACGCAGATCTGAAGCACGTTCGCCCGGTTGTCGGGAGTCAAAAAAAGCGGGCCGGCTCATGCCGGCCCGTCTCGTTCAGGGCTTGCTGGGCGAGTCTCGGCGTTTTTGCTTTGCCTCGAGATCTTCGAGGTCAAGCTCGTTGGTCGGATAGGGCAGCTTCAGATGCCCATAGCGCAGCAGCAGGACCGTGCCGGCCAGCAGCACCATGGTCACGCCCACCGCGAGCATCTTCCACGCCTCCAGGTCCTTGACCTCGATCACCAGGAAGCGTGCCAGGGCGATGATGCCGATGTAGATCGGGAAGCGGATCGGCAGGCGCCCGGTCTGCAGGTAGGCGCCGATCATTGCCAGCACCTCGAGGTAGAGGAACAACAGCAGCAGATCGGCCAGGTCGACGCGACGGTCCGCAATCATCTGGGCCACGTCCTGTCCGGAGGCGACGAACGTGGCCACCAGGATGACCATCAGGCCGAACAACTCCAGTCCTTTGACCACGTTGTTGATCGGATGGGTGATGCGAAACCGCTGCATGCTAGCCTCTCGTGTTCGGGGGTGAGGCAGGGCATCGCCCCGCCGATGTCGGATTGCCAGCCCCCTTATAACCCACTTGCCATCAAGGGATCGAGACCCTGTCATGTCGGAAAAGCGATTGACCCTCCCACAGCCGCGGATCGGATTGGGGCTGGCCGCCCTCGGCCGTCCCGGCTACATCAACCTGGGCCACGGGGCGGACATGCCCGGCGAGCGGGATGTCGACTCCATGCGTGCCCATTGTCACGTCATGCTGGATGCCGCCTGGCAGCGCGGCCTGCGCTACGTCGATGCCGCACGTTCCTACGGCCGGGCCGAGGCCTTCCTCGGCGACTGGCTGGCCGCGCGACCCGCCGACCGGCGTCCCACGGTGGGCTCGAAGTGGGGCTATACCTACACCGCCGGCTGGAAGGTCGATGCCGAGGTCCACGAGATCAAGTCGCACACCCTCGAGGTGCTCGACCGCCAGTGGCAGGAGACGCGCGAAGCGCTGGGCATGTCGCCGGCCCTCTACCAGATCCACTCGGCCACCCTCGACTCCGGCGTGCTGGACAATACCGAGGTGCTTGGCCGGTTGGCCCAGCTGCGCGACCAGGGCGTGGCCATCGGCCTGACCACCAGCGGGCCCGCCCAGGCCCGTACCCTCGAGCGGGCGCTGGCGGTCGAGATCGATGGTCGACCGCTGTTCGATGCCGTTCAGACGACCTGCAACCTGCTCGAGCCGTCGATCCTGTCTATGCTCCATGTGGCCAGCGAATCCGGTATGGCGGTGATCATCAAGGAGGCGGTGGCCAACGGTCGCTTGACCGCGCGCAATCAGCGCCCCGAGGACACTGCGCGCCTCGAGCTGGTCGACCGGGTCGCCGAGCGACACGGAGCGACCCGCGATGCGGTCGCCATGGCCGCCTTGTTGGCCCGTCCGTGGGTGGACATGGTGCTGTCGGGTGCGGGAACGGTCGAACAGCTCGATGCCAATTGCCGCGCGCTGGATATCCGGTTGTCGGCCGCTGAGATCGAGCAGCTCGATGGCCTGGCCGAGCCGTCGGAGGTCTATTGGCAGACTCGCGGCAACCTTGACTGGAACTGAACAGGGCATTTTGTCAGCGAGCGACGATCAATGGATGTTGTCTGGAATAGAAAAATAGTATGGGTTAATCCCTTGCCTTTATGGGCGGACAAGAGAGATAGTTAGTCGCCTAATGAAACGTGCCTCGACCAATCTAAGGAGTCAAAGACATGCTGAGTGACTGGATCACCGAGAGCCGTCAACACGCCCGGGCACTGGCCGGCGGCGTGGCCCTGGCGTTCGCCGCGGGCGGCCTGTTTGCCGGTCCGGCGGTGGCACAAGACGACAACCCGCCCGACAAGGCACCGGATTCGATCCTCTACGACCTGCCACAGAAGGTCGCGGATGACGTCTGGTCGGCGATCGGCGCGACCCAGCCGTACACCTACGAGAACTCGCTGCATAACAATAACCTCTCGTTCGTCATCGGCGAGGACGCCGTGCTCGTCATGAATGCCGGCGCTTCCTACAAGCTTGCCGAGGCCCTGCACGAGGAAATCAAGAAGCGCACCGACGTGCCGGTCAAGTACGTGGTCAACGAGAACGGCCAGTTGCACGCGGCCATGGCGACGGGCTACTGGATCGACCAGGGCGCCGAGGTCATCGGGCATGTCGACGCCGCGGCGTACTACGATGGTCACGCCGCCGCCTACGCGGCCCAGCTCAAGGACATCGCCGAAGAGAAGGCCGAGGGCACCAAGGCCGTGCCGATGAACGTCACCTTCGAGGATCGGCTCGAACTGGACCTGGGTGGCATCACCGCCGAGGTGGTCTACTTCGGCGAGGCGCATTCCCCGGGCGATATCTCGGTGGTCATCCCCGAACGCGACGTGGTGATCGCCGGTGACATGGCCTTCAACATCCGTATGTTGCCGATCTTCGAGTACACCGACACGGCTGCCTGGCTGGAGACCTGGCCGAAGTTCGCCGCGGCAGCCGAGGACAGGATCATCATTCCGGGACACGGCACCCCGACCGACCTGGAAACCGTGGAACACTACACCAAGGACTACCTGAATTTCCTGCGCACCGAAATCGGCCGGATCATCGACGAGGGCGGCACCTTGCAGGATGCCTACGAACTCGACCAGAGCCAGTTCTCCCACTGGCATACCTTCGACGAGCTCGCCGGGCAGAACGCCGGGCGTGTATTCCAGAAGATGGAATTCGAATTCTGATCGGCGGACAAACCGTTCGCCAGACCAGCTGCCGCCCCGGGGCAACCCGCGGGCGGCTTTTTCGTGCCCGCCCGGACGTGTGGAATGCGTGGGGGCGCGCCTGCCCGCGAAAGCCGCCTAAGTGGGTGTTCGTCCTATCAAACATGATCCGATTACGGCACCCTGCCATCTCGCGAGTGGCCTTTCAGGCCAGCCCACAAAGCCCGCCGTGAATCAATCGCTTGCATTGCCGCTGCGATCGGCTTTACTGAAGGGACGTTTCACAATCTTGCACAAGGAGGGAGTGATCATGCGTCGACTCATGCTGGGCCTGATGATCTGCCTGATGCCCGGGTTCGCCTGGTCCGCCGACGTGCCGCGTCCTGATGATGCCCGTGCCCTCCAAGGCCTAGCAGATGCCCGCATCCTGTGGGACGTCACGCTGTCCGAGCCGGAAAAGCTGCTGTCCCGATTGGGCGTGATCGAGCAGACCTACCGTGATCTGGAGCAACAGGGTGTCGAGCCCAAGATGCTGTTCGTCTTTCATGGCGGGGCGGTGAAATTGCTGACTCGTGATGCGCCGGATCGGCAGATCGGGAACGCGCAGACGATCCTGCAGATTCACGACAAGCTGCAAGAGCTGGCTGCTTTGGAGGGGGTCGAACGCTTGGAGGCTTGCTCGATCGCCACCCGGCGGGTAGGTGTTACCCAGGCCGATTTGGTCGAGCCGGTGGTCGAGGTGGGCAATACCTTCGTTACCGTCGCGGCCTATGCCCAGCGCGGTTACGCCAAGATCAAGATCGATTGAACGAGGACGGTCCATGGATAACGCTCAACGCGAGGCACTGCGTGCCGAGTTGCTCAAGCGCCGCGTCGCGCTGCAGCAACTGCTGGTCGACAGTGCCGATTCCGCCGAGGTGGTGGAGCTCGACCAGTCGTGTCAGGGTCGATTGTCGCGCATAGACGCGCTGCAGGGTCAGGAGATGGCCAGGGCCACCCGCGCCCGGTGGGAACGCGAACTGACTCGCATCGAGGGTGCCCTGCGACGGATGGAAAACGACGAGTACGGCGACTGCTTCGTCTGCGAGGAACCCATTCCACTCCGCCGACTCCAAAACGATCCCAGCGTGACGCGCTGCGTCGAGTGCGCTGAAGGCGAATAACAACGAATCAGGAGAGATCCAATGAAGCGCATGAACACCTTGTTGGCCGGTGCCATTGCCGTGACGCTGTCCCAGCCCGTGCTGGCGGAAAACGCGCCGGAGGGGCTGTATTCCATGGACGCCCTGATCGGCGCGGACGTCTTCCTCGCCACCGAGCGCAACCGCGAGGTGGGCGAGGTCGAGGACGTCCTGGTCGCCGAGAACATGAAGGTCCACGGCCTGGTGGTCGAGCTGGATGACGATCTGGTTGGCGTGGGCAGTGGCGACTATCGCTTCGTCGAGATCCAGCAGTTCTCGGTGGCGACCCGCTCCGGCGACCAGCTCGACCGAGTTTCCTACGCGGTGTTCCTCAACGACGAGCTCGAGCAGGTGCGCGAGTACCCCCGCGTCGACAACGACTGGTGGGCCCAGACCAAGGACGCGGCCGCCAATATCTGGTCGAACACCAAGTCCGGGGCCTCCAGCGCCTGGCAGGCCACCAAGGAGACCACTTCCGACGTCATCGACAAGACCAAGGAGAAGACCCGCGACGTGCTCGAAAGCCTGCAGCGCACGCTGGAGTGATGACGCACTGTGGGAGCGGGCCATGCCCGCGAAAGCCGCCTTGGCGGCTGTCCCGCCAAACGGCATGGCCGAGAATCAACATGGGGTGGGGCACCCAGGCCGGGAGACGCGCCAACGGCTCTTTTCGCGAACAGGACTCGCCCCCCACGGGGGTGCCCTAGCGCCTGAGTTTCCTCAAGTCTTCGCCTTCGCTGGTGCCAGCATCCGGTTGAGGTAGTAGCCCGTGTGCGAGCCCTCCACCCTGGCAACCTGCTCGGGTGTGCCGCTGGCAACAATGTGCCCACCGCCGGAGCCTCCCTCCGGCCCCAAATCGACGATCCAGTCCGCCGTCTTGATCACGTCCAGGTTGTGCTCGATCACGATCACGGTGTTGCCGTGGTCGCGCAGGCGGTAGAGCACCTTGAGCAGCTGGGCGACGTCCTCGAAGTGCAGGCCGGTGGTCGGCTCGTCGAGGATGTAGAGGGTATGGCCGGTATCGCGCTTGGCCAGCTCGCGGGAGAGCTTGACCCGCTGGGCCTCGCCGCCGGAGAGCGTGGTGGCGTTCTGTCCCAGCTTGACGTAACCCAGGCCCACGTCCATCAGGGTGGCCAACTTGCGATGCAGGCTGGGCACGGCCTCGAAGAAGGCGCAGGCCTCCTCGATGGTCATCTCCAGCACGTCGGTGATGGTCTTGTCCTTGTAGCGGATGTCGAGGGTCTCGCGGTTGTAGCGCGACCCACCGCAGATATCGCAGGGCACGTAGACGTCCGGTAGGAAATGCATCTCCACCTTGATCACCCCGTCGCCCTGACAGGCCTCGCAGCGCCCGCCCTTGACGTTGAAGGAGAATCGCCCCGGCGTGTAGCCGCGCGAGCGGGCCTCCTGCGTGCCGGCGAACAGCTCCCGGATGGTGGTGAACAGCCCCGTGTAGGTCGCCGGATTCGAGCGCGGCGTGCGTCCGATCGGTGACTGGTCGATGTCGATCACCTTGTCGAGCTGGTCGAGCCCGTGGATATTCTGGTACGGGGCGGCCGTGGCGCCGGCGCGATTGAGCTGGTGGGCGCAGATCTTGAACAGCGTGTCGTTGATCAGGGTCGACTTGCCCGACCCCGACACCCCCGTCACGCAGGTGAACAACCCCAGAGGGATGCGCAGCGTCTCGCCCTGCAGGTTGTGGCCGGTGGCGCCTTCCAGGGTCAGCATTGCCTCGGCGTCGGCGCGGTTGCGCCTCGGCACCGTGATTTCGCGCTTGCCGGACAGGTACTGGCCCGTCAGCGAGTCGGGGTTCTCGGCGATCTCTCGCGGCGTGCCCTGGGCGACCACCTGACCACCGTGCGCCCCGGCACCCGGGCCGATGTCGAGGACGAAGTCCGCGGCGTTGATCGCGTCCTCGTCGTGCTCGACCACGATCACCGTGTTGCCCAGGTCCCGCAGATGGGTGAGCGTGCCCAGC
>JAABTF010000045.1 GCA_011389965.1 Halothiobacillus sp. | reverse complement strand
ACTGGCCGTGCCGCTGGTGGTCGCCGTATCGACCAGCAAGGCAGCCCGCAACGGCCTGCTTATCCGCGATCGGGCCGCCTTCGAGCGGGCACGGAACACCGACGTGTTCGTCTTCGACAAGACCGGCACCCTCACGGAGGGTCGGTTTGGCGTCAGCGATGTGGTGCCCCTGGGGGATTTCGAGGCGGATGGGGTCGTGGCCCTGGCCGCCGCGTTGGAGTCCCAGTCGGAACACCCGATCGCGGTCGGTATCGTCGCGGAGAGCCAGAAGCGCTCCCTGTCTCCACCACGGGCAACGGATTTCGAGAACCTGACTGGCGAAGGCATCCAGGCTCGAGTGGACGGCGACACCGTACGGATCGTCAGCCCGGGGCACCTCGATCGCGAGGGGATCGAGGTCGACAACGAGGAAATCGGGCGGCTGGCCGACCAGGGCAAGACGGTGGTCTTCGTGCTGATCGACGGGCAGCCGGCTGGGGCCATCGCCCTGTCGGACATCGTCCGCGAGGTCTCGCGCGAGGCAGTCGAACGGCTCAAGGCCATGGGCATGCAGTGCATGATGCTCACCGGCGACTCCCGGGCGGTGGCCCAGGCCGTGGCCGACGAGTTGGGTCTGGACGACTTCTTCGCCGAGGTGATGCCCGACCAGAAGGCGACCCGCATCCGCGAACTCAAGGAAAAGGGCCTGTCGGTCGCCATGGTGGGCGACGGGGTCAACGACGCGCCCGCCCTTACGGAGGCGGACCTGGGCATCGCCATCGGCGCCGGCACCGACGTGGCGGTCGAGTCGGCCGACATCGTGCTGGTGAACTCCGACCCCCGCGATGTCGCGACGATCACCGAGCTTTCCGGGGCGACCTACCGCAAGATGATCCAGAATCTCTGGTGGGCGGCCGGCTACAACATCGTCGCCATCCCGCTGGCAGCGGGGGTACTCTACGGCGTCGGCTTTTTGATGCCTCCGGCGATCGGGGCGGCGGTGATGTCGGCCTCCACCATCGTGGTCGCGATCAACGCCAAGCTGCTGGAACGGTTCCAGCCCGCTGAAAGGGAGGAAGATCAATCGCAGGCGTCTGCCACGACCGCATGATCGCCGACGCCCAGCCTGCAACAGCTCAAGGGAAATCGTCCATGGCCGCCACGCCGATCATTCTCCAATCGACGATCACTTGTCCCGAATGTGGCCACTCGGAAATGGAGACCATGCCGACGGATGCATGCCAATGGTTCTACGAGTGCGCCGGATGTCATGCCTTGTTGCGCCCAAAGCCGGGAGACTGCTGCGTGTTCTGTTCGTATGGCACGGTCCCGTGCCCACCAATCCAGGCCGATGATAGATCCTGCAATGGTTGCCCTGATGCGCCTGAGGCCTGACCCCAGGCAATACGGCTCATCGGCGGAGGATGTCGTTCCGCCGCGCTTTTGGCATGCTGCAGCCTGCACGCATTCTTGTAGGGATATCGAACCGATCAGGCTGTGATCAGACAGATTCCCAAGTCGAGTGGCTAGCGGAAAGGGGTGAATCAATTTTCAATGACGCGAGCATCCGCCGTCGGATCCAGTTCCCTTAATCCAACCGCCCGCGAAAGCGGGAGAGGCCCCACCCTGGGCGAAGAATGGCTAGCCGGTCATTCCCCAATACGCATTTCCCAGAATGGCATTTCAAACCACGATTAAATGCCAGTCAAAGGTCTTCTGTGCCCTGGCTTCTTGCCGAAGACTTCCTTTGATGAAAGATGCTCTCCAGCCCTAGTTCCAGGAAAACAAGGGAAGAACGATTCAGGCGGTCGACATGCTCTACAAGTCGAATTTGTGAATCGCCTTTATTCCAAATGCGGTTTTCACTTTTAACGTACACACCC
This sequence comes from Halothiobacillus sp., assembly GCA_011389965.1. Taxonomy (GTDB): domain Bacteria; phylum Pseudomonadota; class Gammaproteobacteria; order Halothiobacillales; family Halothiobacillaceae; genus Guyparkeria. Next base: position 10,669 of record JAABTF010000045.1, on the reverse strand, counting down.
CTCATGTTCTGGATGCGCTTGCGCTCAATACTGTCCGCAGGTCCATATTTTTTATCCATTGCCCCATGAACCCGCGCATATCCTGCATGATCGAACGACGCCTCTATTTTTCTCAACCGGTAAGTATTGAATTTATCCATATCTGTCGAGATGAAGTAATAGGTTATGGTGGCAGGCACATTGGCCACCGTTTCCTTGACGCCCCTTCGCTTTACGTGTGGAGGTATGGCCCTGCAGTTAATAAGCCCAATATTAGGTACCGAAGGTGACAAAGAAGACGCCTCACTCTCGTCTGAGCAAATGGCCTCGGCGTGTCTATCCTTGAATTCTGAGAGGGTCATATTTAGCCGATCCCCCTTTAGCCCAAAAGAGTCATCCGCAGATGAGAGTGCAGGAAACACCAACTGCACTGCCAACAGGGCCATAAGCCAAGATCTCATGCATACAAAAAAGATCCTCATCGGGAAATCACTCTCATAAGAACGGGTTTTTCTAGGTTAACCCACGGCCGATGTTTGGCAATGGTCGGTTTAGCGGCCATTCACTCACCCCTTGGCGTATGCGCTTTACGGCCAACGAACGAATTGCTCCAGGGGCGCGGCACTTGCCTGCCGAAAACATTCACTCTCGGCTTCCAAGGGCGCCAGACGTCCACCGGCGCAAGAGGGGCACGCCCACTTTCGTCAGCCGAATGTAATCTGTCCTATTGCTTCCGGTAGGCAAAAGCCCCTAGAGTAGGTCGGATTCGATCTGGCCGTTCGCCACGCATTAAGCCCGAGGCTCCCGCTTGCTCCAACGACTGCAACAACAGATTGGCCGCCACCGACACCTGGTCGGGTTGCTCTGCCTGGCAGTCGTGCTGCAGACAATCTGGTGCTGCGCCTGGCACATCCATACCGCCCCGCACGCCGAAACGGAAGAGGTGGGCACGACCCATCTCGGGCACGACGAATCCCACGCCGACTCGCCCACCGGTGCCGTGGAGGTCGAACCCACGGCCGTGCTGAAGTTCTTCAGCGACGGCCTCGGCCTGATCGTCATTCTCACATTGCTGATCGCCCTGCCCCTCACGCTGGCGATTCGCCCCCCCCTGACGACGTCGGCCCTCACCACGTCGCGACTGAGACTGCGTCCCCCCGAACGCGCCCCGCCCCTGGCCTGACAACTCCCGATCCCGATCACGTCACGAAAGCCGTCGTCCCGGCAACGTGACTCTGCCCCGTTGTGGGCCCAGATCCATCGTTCACAGGAGTTCGTCATGCCATTGACGTCCCAGATCCGTTGGGCAAAATGCGCCCAACATCTCTTGCTCGTGAGCAGCCTCTTGCTGCTTGTGCCCCTGAGCAGTCCAGCAGCCGACTGGACGCTCGATCGCGCCGCCGAACGGGCACTGTCTGTCGCGCCTGAACTCGACGCCACCCGGGCGGAGCGTGACCGACGCGCTGGCCTGGCCGACGAGGCCGGCCGCTGGCCCAACCCCACGCTGGAACTGGGCTTCAGCGACGAGCTAGGCATCCAGGATGGCTCGGGCGGCTGGGCGGTGAAGGAATACGCGGTCCGCCAACCGCTGCCGATCGATGGGCGTATTGGCCATCGCGCCGGAGTGGCCGAGAAACGCATCGAAGCGGCAGAGGCCCAACGAGTCCAGCGGGCCCTGACGATGGAACACCGCGCCGCCCTCGCCTTTCATCGGCTGCAATGGGCAGAGGCCCGCATCGAGCAGGCCAAGGACCAGCAGGAATGGACCCAGCGCTTCGCGCGCATCGGCGACCGCCGTGCCCGCGCCGGTGACCTGTCCGAGCGCGAACGCCTGCGGCTGAACCTCCTGCATGCCGAGGCCCGGGCCGAACTGGACGAGGCGCGGCAACTGCGCAAGGCCGCGCTCGCCAGCTACCGCGGCGTGCTTGGCATCGATCAAAACACGCCCGTCTCCCTGCCCGAACTGGCTCCGCCGGCCACGCCTCCGGCACTCGTCACCCTGCGCGACCGACTCGAGCGCCACCCGATGCTTCAGGCCGCCGCCCAGCAAGTGGCTGCCGCACGCGCCGAGGTCAAACAGGCCCGGGCCGAGCGACTGCCCGATCTGGCCCTGCGTATGGCGCGCGAGCGCACCTATATCAACGGTCGCGATGAGACCACCAACCACATCGGCTTCTCGGTCGAGTTGCCGCTCTGGTCGCAAGGGCGCGGCCGCGTCGATGCAAAGCAAAGCGAGGCCATTCGTCAGGACGCCGAGCGCCGAGTGACCGAACGTGATCTCGGCATTCGACTGGAGCGCTCCCATACACGCCTGCTCGGGGCACTGGAACATATCGACGAACACCGCACTGCCGTGCTGATACCGGCCGAACAGGTCCTCGAGCAGACCCGCCGGGGGTTCGAACAGGGCGAGCTGCGCCTGACCGAACTGATCGATGCGGCCCAGGCCAATATCCGCGCCACGCGACGGAATATTGACCTGCTGCTCGAGGCGCGTGAACACGAATCCGATCTGCGTCTGGCCGCCGGCCTGATGCTCACGACCGATTACCCGGAGCAAGACCGATGAACCCGATTGCAATCCCCCGCCGGCGCCTCTGGCTCGCGCTGGCGACTGCCTTGATCCTCCCCCTCTCCGGCTGTCTCGACGAGCTCGGCCACGAGCACGACGCACAGGGCGAGCATGTCGACGCGAACAGCGACGATGCCGCCACGGACAAGCCGCCCATGCGCGCGGTCACGACCTGGTCGCGTGAACTCGAACTGTTCATGGAGTTTCCCGCACCGACCGCCGGCGAGCCGGGCAAGTACATCACGCACCTCACGCACCTGGAGGACTTCTCGCCGGTGATGTCCGGCCCGCTGCGTTACCGCTTCGAACGCGATGACGGACATGTCGAGGAACACATTGCCGAGACGATCGCCCGAGACGGCATCTTCTTGCCGGAGATCCGCATCGAGAAACCGGGGCACTACCGGCTCGACCTGATCCTCGGCAACGGGGAGGATGCACTCACCATCGACGCCGGGCACGTCAACGTCACGGCCCCGGGCCAAATGCTTGCCGCTGACGACGGCCATGGTCATGACCATGCTGCCGGTGAACATGGCGACGAGGCCGGGGACATTGCCTTCCTCAAGGAGCAGCAGTGGCGCATGGACTTTGCCGTTCAGCAGGTCTTCAGCGACTACATCAGCGAGCGCCTGTCGGTGCCGGCGCGTATCCAGCCCCGGCCAGGTCAGAGCGCCGAGGCCGCCGCACCGGCCGGCGGCATGCTGGTTCCGCCCGCAAGCGGCGAGTGGAAACGCCCCGGCGACCGCGTCGAGGCCGGCGATGCGCTGGCGCGTGTCCTGCCACTGAGCGGCGCCGAGGATGTCAGCCTGCTCGATCTCGACCTGACACAGGCCCGCGAGCGAGTATCGCTGGCACGCGCCGAGCGTGACCGCGTGCAGGGCCTATTTGATGACGGCGTGGTCTCGGAGAAGCGCCTCGAGCAGGCGCAGTCCGAATATCGCGTCGCGCAGCAGGCATTGGAACGCGCCCGCACCCGCCTCGAACAGCTCGAAGGCGAGCGCGACCAGGCGGGTGCCGCCGTTACCTTGCGCGCGCCGATCAGCGGTGTGATCACGGCCAGCCCGCACGCGCCCGGCGAGCTGGTCACGGCCAACGCCACCGTCTTCTCCCTGCTCGACGATAGCCACGTCTGGCTCAAGGCGATGGCCTATCCGGGCGACATGGCGCGCATCGACCGCCCCAGCCAGCTCGTCGCCCGCCAGGCGGGCGGTGAATGGCAGTCGCTGTCGGCGGCAAAGCTCGTCTACACCGGCACCCGCACCGAGGAAAACGGCACCGTGCCGCTCGTGTTCGACATCCCCAACCCCGAGGGTCTTTTGATCCCCGGCACGGCCTGGTCGGCCGCCTTCTCGACCGGAACGGGTCAGATGGCCGTGGTCGTACCAAAGGCCGCGATCCTCGACGATGACGGCATCGAGGTGGTCATCGTTCAGCACGGTGGGGAGAGCTTCGAACGCCGCCAGGTCAAGACCGGCATTCGCAGTGGCGACCGCGTGGCGATCAGCGCCGGGCTGCAACCCGGCGAGCGCGTGGTCACCGAAGGGGCCTACACCGTCCTCCTGGCCTCACGAGGTGAACAGGACATCGGCCACGGCCACGCCCACTAAGGAGGTAGCGCCATGCTGGATCGACTGATTGACTGGTCACTGCAGAATCGTCTGCTGGTGATAGCCGCCTCCGCGCTGTTGCTCGTGCTCGGTGTCGTCACCGCGCGCGAGGTGCCGGTGGATGTGTTCCCCGATCTGACCGCCCCCACGGTGACGGTGATGACCGAAGCCCCCGGGCTTGCCACCGAGGAGGTGGAGCAACAGGTCACCTTCCCCATCGAGACGGCGATGAACGGGGCAACCGACGTGCGTCGCCTGCGCTCGCAATCCGTCCCGGGCTTCTCCATCGTTTGGGTGGAGTTCGAGTGGGGCACCGACATCCTCGAGTCCCGCCAGATCGTCACCGAGCGCCTCGACCAGGCGCGCGCCGATCTGCCCCAGAGCGTGGGCGTGCCGCAACTCGGCCCGATCACTTCCATCATGGGCGAGATCGAGTTCTTCGGCGTACGCGCCTCGGAGGGCGCGAGCCTGATGCTGGCCCGCGAGGTCGCCGACTGGCAACTCGAACCCAAGTTGCTCGCCATCCCCGGCGTGGCCAACGTCACCGCCCTGGGCGGCGATATCCGCGAGTACCAGGTGCTGGTCTCACCCGACCGTCTGCAGGAGATGAACATCGGCCTGGACCAGGTCCGGGAGGCGGCTGCCCAAGCAAACCGCAATGCCGGTGGCGGCTGGATCAGTGAGGGCGGCCAGGACTATGTGCTGCGTTTCATCGGCCGTACCCAGCGCGCCTCGGATCTAGCCGAGGCGGTAATCACCGTGCGTAACGATGCACCGATCCGCATCCGTCACGTCGCCGAGGTCCGGGAGGGGGCGGGCATCCCGATCGGGGACGCCGGCATCAACGGCGATCCTGGCGTCGTGGTGGCGGTCTCCAAGCAACCGAATGCCGACACCCTCGAACTGACCCGGCGCATCGAAGCCGTGCTGCAGGAGGCCGAAGCCGACCTGCCTGAAGGCATCCATATCGAACCGGGCATGTTCCGTCAGGCGGATTTCATCTCCCGCGCCATCGACAACGTGGCCGTGGCGCTGCGCGACGGCGCGATCTTCGTCGTGGTGGTGCTGTTTGCCTTCCTGTTCAGCTTCCGCACCACGCTGATCTCGGTGCTCGCGATCCCGTTATCGCTCGTAGTGGCATTGATCGGCCTCAAGTGGATGGGCATCAGCATCAACACCATGACCCTCGGCGGCATGACCATCGCCATCGGCGCGCTGGTGGATGACGCGATCATCTTCGTCGAGAACATCTACCGGCGACTGCGCGAGAACGCCCGCCTCGATAAGCCCGTCCCGGCCGCCGGCGTGGTCTATCGAGCCTGCTCGGAGGTGCGCCAGTCGGTGGTCTTCTCGACGGCCATCATCATGCTGGTGTTCGCGCCGTTGTTCTTCCTGCAGGGCGTCGAGGGCCGACTGCTCGAACCGCTGGGCCTGGCCTACCTGTTCGCGATCGCCGCCTCCTTGCTGGTGGCCCTGACCCTCACCCCCGTCCTGAGCCTGTGGTTGCTGGCGAAGGACAAGGCCATGGGCGAGGAGAAGGACCCGCCGCTGATCCGGTTTGCCAAGCGGCTGTATGCCCCCATCCTGAACGCGAGCCTGCGCTTCGCTCCCGCCGTGCTGGGGCTCTCGGTCATCGCGGTGGTGGTCACTCTGCTGGTGATCAGCCAGTTCGGGCGGTCATTCTTGCCGGAATTCAACGAGGGCAGCCTCACCATCGCGGTAACCGCCCCGCCGGGCACCTCGCTTGAGACCTCGTCCGACATCGGCCGACAAATCGAGGATGTCCTGCTCGGATTCGACCAGGTGCAAACGGTCGCCCGCAAGACCGGCCGCGCCGCGCTGGATGCGCACACCCAGGGGCCGAATGCCTCCGAGTTCGAGGTCACCCTCGGTAAGCTGCCACAGGGCAAGGAAGCGTTCATGGCCAAGCTGCGCGAGTCGTTGAACGGCGTGCGCGGGGTCAACATCAATATCGGCCAGCCGCTGTCGCATCGCATCGACCACATGCTCTCGGGCACACGGGCGGCCATCGCGGTGAAGCTATTCGGCCCGTCGCTGTCGGAACTCCGGCGTCTCGGCGGCGAACTCGAAGGCACCATGAAGGAGGTCGATGGCCTGGTGGACGTGGCCATGGAACCACTCCAGTCAGTACCGCAGCTGCGCCTGCGCGCCGACCGCGAGGCCATCGCACGCTACGGGATGAAAGTCGAGGAGGTCGCCCGGCTGGTGGAGACCGCCTACCGTGGCAGCGTCGTCTCCGAGGTGTTCGAGGACAACCGGCGCTTCGACCTGGTGGTGCGCTTCAACGATGCGGCCCGCGAGGATCGCCATGCCGTTGGCGACACCCTGATCCAGACGCCCACGGGCGACATGGTGCCGCTGCGGGCCCTGGCCAGCCCGTCCTTCGAACGTGGCCCGGGCACCATCCTGCGCGAGGATACCCAGCGCCGACTCGTCGTGAGTGCCAACGTCGCCGGTCGCGACCTGCGCGGCGCCGTCGAGGCCATCAAGGCCAGCGTCGATTCCGGCATGATCCTGCCGGAGGGTTATCGGATCGCCTACGGCGGCCAGTTCGAGGCCGAGGCCAATGCCACCCGCACGATCGGCTGGGTCTCGCTTGCGGTACTCGCCGGCATCCTGCTGTTGCTGCAGATGGCCTTCCGCTCGTTGCGCCTGGCGCTGCTGGTGATGGTCAACATCCCGCTGGCGCTGGTCGGTGGCGTGGCCGCGGTCTGGTTCATGGGCGGAACCATCACGGTCGCCGCCCTGGTGGGCTTCATCACCCTGTTCGGCATCGCCATCCGCAACGGCATCCTCCTGATCAGCCGCTTCCAGGCACTGGCGCGCGAGGGCATGGATGTCGACCAGGCGGTGGTGACGGGCTCCATGGAACGACTCGCGCCGATCCTGATGACCGCCCTGACCGCCGGTCTCGCCCTGATCCCGCTGGCCATGGGGCTGGGCGAGGCCGGCACCGAAATCCAGGCGCCGATGGCCGTGGTGATCCTCGGCGGTCTGGCCACCTCGACCTTCCTCAACATGGTGGTCCTGCCGGCGCTCTACCGACTGGTAGCCCAGCGGACCGACAAGGCGGTCAGCGCTTGATGCGCTGGGCCCTCTGGGCTTGAAAGGGTGCACCGGCCCTCCCCTGCGATCATCACCGGCTCTTCGCACTGGCGACCGCCGTATTCCTCTATGGCGACTGGGTGAGCCTGGGCGGGCTGTCGAGAGGAAAGGATCGAGGGCATCCCGATCCCGAGGCAAGGACCTGTCGGTTTAAGTGTCCGACTCTGCGATAACGTCGAGACATATGCCGTCGGGCACGTCAGACCCGATCGATATCCAGCGAGATCGGGGCGAGCCAAGGTCGCCACTCGAGATCATGGAACGGCGGCCTATTCCCTCAGGACCACAATAGCGGGCGGACCTCGTCCGCATTCAGCAATTTGATTTGCTGGATCTTCGGATCGGGGTGCTCCCGTGCGGGGTCGATCTGCATCAGGCGCAGGAAGTACGGCACCATCGCCTTGCGCACCGGGTAACGAATCCGGCCCTTCTCCATGCCGTAATCGGCGGCGATCACCTCCTGCTGTGCTGCAGGCAACGCCGGGTGGACGCCGACAAGCAGCGGGACCTCCTTGAACCAATCAAGATCTCCGGTTTGCGATACGCCCACGCGATCATGGAGCCGGGTGGCCGACCGCATCCGCGCCAACACGAAGTCGCGATATTCGTCGTGATAATCACTGAAGGCGCGCACATGCCAGCGAAAGCCGCTGTAGACAAGGGTGTGCGGTGATAGCGTCACCGTCAGCGGCTCCGGTCGGGTCATCGACTGGTAGGTCACCTCGACTCGTTGGCCGTTGCTCGCCGCCGAACTGACCGCCCGGAAAATCGTCAGGTCCAGTTCACGCTCCATTGGTCGCAACACCTCGACCGACGGCCCCCCGGCGGCCAGGGCCAACACCGGGCTGTCCTCGCCGCGCAATGCAGTGAGCACATCCAGCATTTCCGAGGTCTTGCCCGACAACAGCAACGGGCGGAACCCCCCGGTCGCCTCATAGTATTTCTGCGAGCGGTTGTAGACGAGATTGTCCGGGCACAAGGATTGGTAGACGGCGAAATCCTTGGAGGCCTGCGCGCGGCTGATCCCAAAGCTGTCGGTCAGGGCCTGGGTTCGCACCCAGCCGGTGAGCAGCAAGGTGCATTCGAGCAGCTTGAGACGCTGACGCAGATCCCATTTCAGGGCGTCGATGGTAGTGGGAGTGATGCGGTCCATACGGCACCATTCTCCGCCCCAGCAGAGGTATGTCAACAAACATGACGCGAGTTTGTTGACACGGCGAGATTGTGTGCATACTATCTGGACATGCCTAGTTTGTAGGCATTCAACAAAGGAGCACCGCCATGCATACCTACCGTGACGAAGTGATCGAATTCTGGGCCAACGTCTTTCGCGCCTGCCGGCTTTCCACGACAGGTCTGGACCTGGAGGGCTTTCTCGAAGCACCGCAGGAGCACCTCGATGAGCTCGGACTGGCCGACGCCGTGGAGATGCTCGCCAACGGCCACCTGCCGTTGATGCCCGAACAGGCGGCCGTGCGCCGGGAAATCGACATGGCATATGGCACGGTAAAGTCGGCGTCCATTCCGGTGGCCATCCAGCGACCCACCCCGAATGCATTTGCCGGCTTCAGCGCCCAGCCGGCCTGAGCCTCTGGAGTGATCGCTCGCGACAGGGAGCACCGGCGCGGGCCTATGATTCGCGTATAGTTTTAGGGGCCAGTCACTCGACGGTTCCCTAAGGACGATATGGACGCGATCAACTCGTTTATCCTGGTTGGCGCCCTGCTGCTGTTTTCCAGCATTCTGGCCAGCATGGCCTCGGCGCGCTTTGGCTTCCCGCTGCTGCTGATCTTTCTCGCCGTGGGTATGCTCGCCGGGCAGGAGGGTCCCGGCGGGGTCGAGTTCGACGACTTCGAGACCGCCTTTCTGATCGGCAACATCGCGCTGGCGATCATCCTGCTCGACGGTGGGTTGCGCACCCACATCCGCACCTTCCGCGTCGCCCTCAAGCCCGCGCTGTCCCTGGCGACCGTCGGTGTAATGATCACCGCCGGCGGCATCGGCGCGATCGCCACCTGGTTGATGGGGTTCGACTGGTACTACGGGCTGCTGCTGGGGGCGATCGTGGGCTCGACGGATGCCGCGGCGGTATTCTCGCTGCTCAAGGGCAGCGGTACCCGGCTCAACGAGCGGGTCGGCTCGACGCTGGAAATCGAATCGGGCATCAACGATCCGATGGCGATTTTTCTCACCATCACGCTCCTCGAAGTGATCTCGAGCAGCCAGTCGCTTTTCGATCCCTGGATCCTGGTGTTTCTGCTCCAGCAATTCGGCATCGGTGCGGTGCTCGGCGTGGCCTTCGGCTTCATCCTGCGCGAGACCCTGCGACGCATTGAACTGGCCGAAGGCCTGTACGCGCTCCTGATCGCCTCGGGCGGCCTGCTCTCCTTTGCCATCATCAACGAGCTCGGTGGCAGCGGTTTTCTCGGCGTCTACCTCACGGGGCTGGTGATCGGCACGGCGAAAAACCGCGGCACCTTCCATGTCCTGCGCATCATGGACGGCCTGGCATGGCTTGCCCAAGCGGGGATGTTCCTGATTCTGGGGCTGCTGGTCACACCCAGCGCAGTCCTCGACAACCTGGTGCCGGCGTTGATCCTGGCATTCGCCCTGCTGCTGGTGGCCCGGCCGATCGCCATCTGGATCGGGCTGTGGCCATTCCACTTCAATTGGCGGGAGACCACCTTCATTGCCTGGGTGGGGCTGCGCGGGGCGGTGCCCATCGTTCTGGCGCTTTTCCCCGTCATTTATGGCATCGAAGATGCGCAGGCCTTCTTCGAGATCGCCTACGTGGTAGTGATCACCTCGCTGTTGATTCAGGGCAGCAGCATTTCGCTCGCCGCTCGATTGCTGAAGGTCGAAGTCCCGCCCCAACCGGAACCCAGGCTTCGGGCCGATCTCAACCTGCCCATCGAGCCCCGGCTGGAAATGGTGCAATTCGTGATCCGCGAACAATCGGATGCCGATGGTGCCGGGCCGGAACGGATGCCGTTCGGCAAGTCGGTCACCATTGCGGGCGTGGTACGCAATCTGGCCCTGCGACAACCTGAGCCCGGCTTCGTCTTTCGGCCCGACGACATCGTGCTGACCATCATCCCCGAGGAGATGATTCCCGACCTCAATCGCTTTTTCGCCGGCGAACGGCAGAAAAAGCGGGCATTGGCCGAACAGACCTTCTTCGGTGCCTTCTCCCTGCGGGGGGCGGCACACGTGGCCGATCTGGCGCAGGTCTACGGGATCGAGCCGCCGGAGGAACTGCAGGAGGCGACCCTGGACGAGGCCATCAAGGCCCTGCTGCGCAACCCGCCGGTGGTGGGAGACGCGGTATCGCTCGATGGCGTGGAACTGACCGTGCGCGAGATGGACGGTTCCACCAAGATCG
>JAABTF010000109.1 GCA_011389965.1 Halothiobacillus sp. | reverse complement strand
GGGCGTCGGCGGGATCGAGGCGGAGGCCGCGATGCTGGGCCAGCCGATCTCGATGCTGATCCCCGAGGTCGTGGGATTCGAGCTGACCGGCGCGATGATGGAAGGCACCACCGGCACCGACCTCGTGCTCAAGGTCGTGGAGATGCTGCGCGCCAAGGGCGTTGTCGGCAAGTTCGTGGAATTCTACGGCGACGGGCTTGACCACCTGCCGCTGGCAGACCGGGCGACCATCGCCAACATGGCGCCGGAATACGGGGCCACCTGCGGCTTCTTCCCCATCGATGACGAAACCCTGCGCTACCTGCGCCAGACCGGCCGCGACGAGGACCGCATCGCGCTGGTCGAGGCCTATGCCAAGGAAAACGGGTTCTGGCGCGGGCCGGATTACGCGCCGGTCTACACCGATACGCTGCACCTCGACATGGGCGAGATCGTGCCCGCCATCTCCGGTCCCAAGCGGCCGCAGGATTACGTCACGCTCGATCAGGCATCGAAGTCCTTCTACAAGGTCGTCGGTGAATATCGTGGCATGGATATCTCGGATGAGGCGCGCGACATGGCCGCCGAAGGGGATATGAACATTGCCGAGAACGACGTCCGCAAGACGGTTTCTGTCGATGGTGAGGATTACACCCTGCGCGACGGGTCCGTGGTGATCGCGTCGATCACGTCCTGCACCAATACCTCCAACCCCTATGTGATGATCGGGGCGGGGCTGGTGGCGAAGAAAGCCAACGAACTGGGTCTTAACCGCAAGCCTTGGGTGAAGACGTCGCTGGCGCCCGGCTCTCAGGTCGTGACGCAGTATCTTGAGGCGTCGGGCCTTCAGGAACATCTGGACGCCATCGGCTTCAACCTTGTGGGCTATGGCTGCACCACCTGTATCGGCAATTCTGGTCCGATCCAGCCGGAACTCAGCAAGGCAATTGCCGATGGCGACCTGATCGCCACCTCGGTCCTGTCGGGCAACCGCAACTTCGAGGGCCGGATTTCGCCCGACGTGCGGGCCAACTACCTAGCCTCGCCGCCGCTTGTCGTCGCCTATGCGCTCGCCGGCGACATGAATATCGACCTGACGACCGAACCGCTGGGTCAGGACAAGGACGGCAACGATGTCTACATGAAGGACATCTGGCCGACCCAGAAGGAAATCGCCGAACTGGTCGAACAGACCGTCACGCGCGAGGCGTTCCAGTCGAAGTACGCCGATGTCTTCAAGGGCGACGAGATGTGGCAAAGCGTCGAGGTGACCGGTGGCGAGACGTATGACTGGCCCGCTTCCTCGACCTACATCCAGAACCCGCCCTATTTCCGGGGTATGGGCAAGGATCCGGGCACGATCTCCAACATCGAGGGCGCGCGCGTTCTGGCGGTTCTGGGCGACATGGTGACCACCGACCACATCAGCCCGGCGGGCAGCTTCAAGGAATCCACCCCGGCGGGCAAATACCTGGTCGAGCGGCAGGTGCCGGTGCGCGAGTTCAACTCCTACGGCAGCCGGCGCGGCAACCACGAGGTGATGATGCGCGGCACATTCGCCAATATCCGCATCAAGAACGAGATGCTGGACGGTGTCGAGGGCGGTTATACCAAGGGCCCCGACGGCGAACAGACCTCTATCTATGATGCCGCCATGGCCTACCAGGAAGAGGGGACGCCGCTTGTCGTCTTCGGCGGGGAACAATACGGCGCCGGGTCCAGCCGCGACTGGGCCGCCAAGGGCACCAACCTGCTGGGCGTCAAGGCCGTGATCGCCGAAAGTTTCGAGCGCATCCACCGCTCCAACCTCGTTGGCATGGGTGTCATCCCGTTCGAGTTCACCGGCGGTGACTCCCGCAAGTCGCTGGGCCTGACGGGCGAGGAAAGCGTGTCGATCAAGGGGCTGGACACGATCGAGCCGCAGCAGGAGGTGCCCTGCGCGATCACCTATGCCGATGGCACGGTGAAGGAGATCACGCTCAAGTGCCGGATCGATACCGCGATCGAGATCGAGTATATCGAACATGGCGGTGTGCTGCATTACGTGCTGCGCAACCTCGCCAAGGCGGCGTAAGAACGGGGCCGGGCCCGTTGGCCCGGCCGCCCCCGTCACCGGCGCGGGGTCAGCCCCGCCGCGTAGTCCCGCGCGAAGGCCGGGTAGTTTTCCGACGTACGCTTGAGCAGGGGCGCCAGGTCGCGGTGCAGGTCGGGCAACTTGTGGAAGGGCACGTTGGGAAAACTGTGATGCTCGGCATGGAACGGCATGTTCCACGCGATAAAGCGCACCGCCCGGCTGGCATGGGTGGTGCGCGAGTTTTCCAGCATGTTGGCGACGGGCGGGCAACGGCCATGCTCCGCCAGCAGGTAGAGCCGCAAGACCGGCTGGCCGATCAGCGACGGCACGATCCAGAGCCACAGGGCCAGCGGCGACCACCAGAGGCTCGACGCGATCAGCGCGTAAAGCACGAGCAACACCCGCGCCTCTACCTGCATCGCCCGGTGTTTGCGCGCGGGCAGGTAGGGGGCATCCATGCGGCCCAGTGCGTTGCGCCAGAGCGTGACGGCCATGCCGCGCCAGTAGCCCCACCCGGTGAGATACCGCAGGAAGGCGCCCCATGTTTCGGGGCGCGGCCCGGCCGCAAGTTCCGGGTCACGGTCGGGGTCGTTGGTGAACTTGTGATGCGCAAGGTGGTAGTAACGAAACCACGTGAAGGGCAGCATCAGCGGCAGGCTGACGGCATGGCCCACGGCATCGCTGAGCCACGGGTGCCGAAACGGCGTGTAATGCGTGCATTCATGGGCGAGGGTGAACAGGAACACCGTCAGGATGCCCAGCGGCAGCAGCGCGATCCACCAGCCCGGCCAGCCAAGCGCAACGGGCAGGGCGAAAAGCGCGATCAGCCCCAGGTGCCCCGCCAAGTGCGTGATCCCCGCGCGGTCCGACCGTTCGGTCAGGTCCGCCTTGCGGGTAGCGGGCAGCGCGGCGAGGGCGGCCTTGTGGTCGATCCCGGCGCCCGCCATCTCAGCCCCTCGGGATGTCGAAACCGGGCGCGGCAAGCTCGAACCCGTCGAACCGGAA
>JAABTF010000019.1 GCA_011389965.1 Halothiobacillus sp. | reverse complement strand
GGGCGACAACGTCGCCATGACCGTCACGCTGATCGCGCCGATCGCGATGGAAGAAGGCCTGCGCTTTGCCGTCCGCGAAGGCGGTCGTACCGTCGGCGCCGGCGTCGTTTCCAAGATCATCGAGTAAACTAGTATGTCAGGACAAACGATTCGCATCCGGCTGAAGAGCTTCGATCACCGTCTGATCGACCGTTCGACGGCGGAGATCGTCGAGACCGCGCGCCGCAGTGGCGCGCGGATCAAGGGCCCGATCCCGCTGCCGACCCGTAAGGAACGGTACACCGTGCTGACCTCGCCGCACGTCAACAAGGACGCGCGTGACCAGTACGAGATTCGTACCCACAAGCGTGTACTCGACATCGTCGACCCGACTGACAAGACGGTCGACCTGTTGATGCAGCTTGATCTGGCCGCGGGCGTGGATGTTCAGATCCGTCTGAACTGATCCCGCTACCCGCTAAGGACGCGCCGACCCTAAAGACTTTGGGGTCGGCGCGTTTTCTGTTATAGTGCCGCGCTCTTGTTCAGCCCGATGCGTCTTCGGACCGCGTCGGGCTGGTTTTTTCCGGCGAACCGGTCAATCGAAATCGGCGTCGAAGTGCATAAGAGGAAATAACAATGGCTTTAGGTGTTGTCGGTCGCAAGGTCGGCATGACCCGAGTATTCGACGATTCCGGTGTTTCCACGCCGGTAACCGTCATCGAGGTCGAGCCGAACCGTGTGACTCAGAAGAAAGTTCAGGATGTTGATGGCTACACCGCCGTCCAGGTGACCACGGGCGAGCGTCGCCCGGGTCGGGTGACCAAGCCGATGGCGGGTCACTTTGCCAAGGCATCCGTGGCCGCCGGCCGTGCCGTACGCGAATTTCGCGTCGACGAGGACGTGCTGGGCGGACACGAGCTGGGTGGCGAGATCACCGTCGAGATCTTTAACGAGGTCCCGGCAGTGGACGTCACCGGACGAAGTAAGGGTAAGGGCTTCGCCGGTACGGTGAAGCGCCACAACTTCGGTATGCAGGATGCCACGCACGGCAACTCACGCTCCCACCGTGTCCCGGGTTCGATTGGTCAGAACCAGACCCCGGGTCGCGTTTTTCCGGGCAAGAAGATGTCCGGTCACATGGGTGACGAGCGCGTCTCCGCGATGAACCTCCAGGTGGTTCGTGTGGACGTCGAGAACGGTCTGCTGCTCGTAAAGGGCGCAGTACCGGGCGCAACCGGCGGCAACGTGCTGGTTCGTCCCTCGGTCAAGAACAAAGCGTGAGGACGGCAGGTATGGATATCCAAGTAAAGAATGGCTCCGCGCTGAACGTCTCCGACAGCGTCTTCGGCCGGGAATACAACGAAGCACTGGTCCACCAGGCTGTGGTTGCGTTTCTCGCTGGTGGCCGTTCGGGCACCAAGCGGCAACGCAGTCGCGCCGAGGTTTCCGGTGGCAACACCAAGCCGTGGCGTCAAAAGGGCACTGGTCGGGCGCGCGCCGGCTCCACGCGGTCACCGATCTGGCGTGCCGGCGGGGCCACCTTCGCCGCCCGTCCGCGTGATTTCGGCCAGAAGATGAACCGCAAGGCATACCGTGCCGCAATGCGTTCGATCTTCTCCGAGCTGCTGCGCCAGGATCGCCTGGTCGTGGTCGAATCGCTGACGGTCGAGGCGCCCAAGACCAAGCAGGTCGTCAAGGCACTCAACGACATCGGCGTTGGCAAGGGCAAGCGACTGATCGTCACCGAAGCGATGGACGAGGCTGTGTTGCTGGGTTCTCGCAACGTGGTCGAGCTTGGTTACCGCACGGCGGACACGCTCGATCCGGTCAGCCTGGTGGATGCCGATCACGTGGTTATCACCCAGGGCGCGCTCAAGATGGTTGAGGAGTGGCTGTCATGAATACGGAAAAACTTTACGACGTCCTGCGTGCCCCGGTTGTCACCGAGAAAACGGCGCGTGCGGGCGAATTCAATCAGTACGTGTTTCAGGTCGCCACGTCGGCGAGCAAGCCGGAAATCAAGGCGGCCGTCGAGCATGTCTTCGAGGTGTCCGTCGAGGCCGTCCAGGTCGTGAACCAGCGTGGCAAGACGCGCCGGTTCCGCGGTATGCCGGGTCGCCGGGCCGACACCAAGAAGGCCTACGTAACGCTGGCTGAAGGTCAGACCATCGACTTCGGCGCGGCCGGCTAAACCTAAGGGGACTCAACTCATGGCATTGAAAGTTGCAAAACCGACTTCACCGGGCCGCCGTAGCGTTGTCGAGCTGGATCGTTCTAACCTGCACAAGGGGCCGGCATACGCTCCGCTTCTGGAGAAGAAGCACGGCTCCGGTGGCCGTAACAACCAGGGTCGGATCACCACTCGGCACATTGGTGGCGGTCACAAGCAGCACTACCGCGTAATCGATTTCAAGCGCAACAAGGACGGCATTGCGTCCGTTATTGAGCGTATTGAACATGATCCGAACCGCTCGGCTCACATAGCATTGCTGAAGTACGCCGACGGCGAGCGTCGTTACATCATTGCCCCGCGTGGCGCCAAGATCGGCCAGGCCATCGTGTCTGGCGTCGAGGCGCCGATTCGTCCGGGCAACGCGTTGCCGCTGCACTCGATCCCGTTGGGCACCACGATCCACGCGATCGAGCTCAAGCCGGGCAAGGGTGCACAGATGGCGCGCAGCGCCGGCAGTGCCGCTCAGCTCGTCGCTCGCGACGGTTCGTACGCCACCATTCGGCTGCGGTCGGGTGAGACGCGCAAGGTGCTCACCGAATGCCGCGCGACGGTCGGTGAAGTTAGCAATCAGGAGCACAGCCTTCGCCAACTCGGCAAGGCCGGCGCCAAGCGCTGGCGCGGCGTGCGTCCGACTGTCCGGGGTGTCGTCATGAACCCGGTAGACCACCCGCACGGCGGTGGTGAAGGTCGGACGTCCGGCGGTCGTCATCCGGTCACGCCCTGGGGCGTGCCGACCAAGGGTTACAAGACTCGGACGAACAAACGTACTGACAAGTACATCGTTCGCCGTCGTAACAAGAAATAAAGCAATTAAGAGGGCTTCAAGGTGCCACGTTCACTCAAGAAAGGTCCCTTCGTGGACCACCACCTGATGAAGAAAGTGGAAGAGGCCGCGGCCGCCAACAGCCGCCGGCCCATAAAGACCTGGTCGCGCCGTTCGATGATTCTTCCCGACATGATCGGGTTGACCATCGCGGTGCACAACGGTCGTCAGCACGTACCCGTGCTGATCAACGAGAACATGGTTGGCCAGAAACTCGGTGAGTACGCTCCGACGCGCACTTACCGTGGTCATGCCGCCGACAAGAAAGCCAAGCGTTAAGAGGTTCCGTGATGCAAGCAAAAGCACTACACCGGTTTGCCCGGATCTCCCCGCAGAAGGCTCGCCTGGTGGCGGATCAGGTGCGTGGCGTGAATGTCGCCAGTGCACTGGAGACGCTGCAGTTCTCGACCAAGAAGGGTGCCGCGATCATTCGCAAGGTCGTCGAGTCGGCGATCGCGAATGCGGAGAACAATGAAGGCGCAGACGTCGATCGTCTGTGTGTTTCCGAGATCATGGTCGACGAAGGCCCGACCTTGAAGCGATTCCGGGCGCGGGCGAAAGGCCGCGGTGTGCGGATCCTCAAGCGGACCAGCCACATCAAAGTCGTCGTCAGCGAGCGCTAAGGAGCAGTCATGGGTCACAAAGTACATCCGGTAGGCTTCCGGCTTGGGATCTCCTCCGACTGGAGCTCTCGCTGGTACGCCGATAACAAGAATTTCGCCGATTACCTCGAGCGGGACGTTCGTACGCGCAAATATATCCGTAACCGTCTTAAGGACGCTTCGGTATCCCGCGTGCAGATCGAACGCCCCGCCCGTTCGGCGTCCGTCACCATCCATACCGCGCGTCCGGGTATTGTCATCGGCCGCAAGGGCGAGGACATCGAGCGCCTGCGGACCGAAATCGCCCCGATGCTGGGCCTGGACCGCAGTGCGGTCAAGGTCTCCGTCGAGGAGATTCGCAAGCCCGAGCTCGACGCCCAATTGGTGGCGGAATCCATCGCTCAGCAGCTGGAGCGCCGTGTGATGTTCCGTCGCGCCATGAAGCGTGCGGTGCAGACCACCATGCGTCTCGGGGCGGGTGGCGTGAAGATCAACGTTGCCGGCCGTCTGGGCGGCGCCGAGATCGCGCGGACGGAGTGGTATCGCGAAGGTCGCGTACCGCTGCACACGCTGCGTGCGGACATTGATTACGGCATGGCAGAGGCCCAGACCACCTACGGCATCATTGGTGTCAAGGTCTGGATTTTCAAAGGCGAAGTGTTCGGTGTGCCGGGCAGTGAAGACGGAAAGTCTGCCGCCTGATCAACGATTTGAAGTGGAGCTTTGAAAAATGCTGCTGCCAAAACGTACGAAATTCCGCAAGCAGTTCAAGGGCAAGAACCGCGGCATTGCTAACAATGGCAACAAGGTTAGCTTCGGCGAGTTCGGCCTGAAGACGCTGGAACGCGGAAACATTACTTCTCGTCAGATCGAGGCTGGCCGTCGGGCCATCTCTCGGCACGTGAAGCGGGGCGGTAAGATCTGGATTCGGATCTTCCCGGACACCCCGATTACCCAGAAGCCCCTGGAAGTTCGCATGGGTAAGGGCAAGGGCAGTGTCGAGCACTGGGTAGCCAAGGTGCAGCCCGGCAAGATGCTGTATGAGATCGAGGGGGTCGGCGAGGAAGTGGCGCGTGAGGCGTTCTCGCGTGCTTCGGCCAAGCTCCCCGTGAAGACCACGTTCGTAACACGGTTGGTGATGTGATGAAGGCAACAGAATTGCGTGAGAAATCCGTCGACGAGCTGCGCGAAGAGCTGACGGCCGTCAAGCGCGAGCAATTCAATCTGCGCATGCAGCATGCCACGGGTCAGGAGTCCAAGACTCACCTCTCCCGTGATGCCCGCCGCAATGTTGCTCGTATCAAGACCGTGATTGCGGAAAAGGAGCGTGCCTGAGATGACGACGGTATCCGAAGAAAAGAATGTCCGGACCCGCGAAGGGGTCGTGGTTAGTAACAAGGGCGACAAGTCCATCACGGTGGCGGTTGAGCGTCGCGTTCAACACCCGCTGTATGGCAAGTACATGACGCGCACCAGCAAGCTGCGCGTACATGACGAGGAGAACACCTGCCGCCAGGGCGACCGCGTCGAAGTTCGCGAGACGCGTCCGATCTCCAAGAATAAGAGCTGGACCCTGGTCCGTGTCGTCGAGCGCTCTGCTGAGTAAGGAGTTTCGTCATGATCCAGATGCAAACAGTGCTGAAATCGGCAGACAACAGCGGCGCACGCAAGGTCCAGTGCATCAAGGTGCTGGGTGGCTCGCATCGTCGCTATGCCGAGATCGGCGACGTAATCAAGGTGTCCGTGAAGGACGCGATCCCGCGGGGCCGTGTCAAGAAGGGCGAGGTCTACAACGCCGTGGTGGTTCGCACGGCCAAGGGCATCCGGCGGCCGGACGGGTCGTTGATCCGTTTCGACGGCAACGCGGCGGTCCTCCTGAATGACCAACTGCAGCCGATCGGCACCCGGATCTTCGGTCCGGTTACCCGTGAACTGCGAGCTGGCAAGTTCATGAAGATCGTGTCGCTGGCGCCAGAAGTGATTTAAGAGGGGGTCGAGATGCGTAAGATTCGCCAAGGTGACGACGTGATCGTTGTTGCCGGAAAAGACAAAGGTCGCCGCGGCACTGTGCTGCGAGTGATCGGAGAGGGCGCTCGAGTGGTAGTCGAGGGCGTCAACATGATCAAGAAGCACCAGAAGCCCAATCCGATGATCGGGCAGACCGGTGGCATCATCGAGATGGAGAAATCCATTGATATCTCGAACGTGATGCTGTTTAATCCCGCCTCCGAAAAAGGCGACCGGGTTGGCTTCAAGACGCTCGAAGATGGCCGCAAGGTCCGGTATTTCAAATCCAACGGCGAAGTCGTTGACGCTTAATAGGAATCGGTAAAATGGCTCGACTTCAGGAATACTACTCCAACACGTTGCGTGCTGAGCTCGCGGAAAAGCTGGGCATCGAGAACGTAATGGCCGTTCCGAAGCTGACCAAGATTACGTTGAACATGGGCCTGGGTGACTCCGCTCGTGACAAGAAAGTAATCGATAACGCAGTGGAAGAAATGGGCCTTATTACCGGTCAGCGGCCGGTAATCACGTATGCGCGCAAGTCGATCGCGGGCTTCAAGCTCCGCGAGGGCATGCCGCTGGGTGTCAAGGTCACCCTTAGAGGAAGTACGATGTACGAATTCCTCGATCGGTTGATCCATGTGGCGTCCCCCCGTATCCGTGACTTCCGCGGGCTTAGCCCGAAGTCGTTCGACGGACGTGGTAACTACAGCCTCGGGGTGCGCGAACAGATCATCTTCCCGGAAATCGACTTCGACAAGGTCGATCAGGTCCGGGGTATGGATATCACGATCACAACGACGGCGAAGGATAACGACCAGGCCCGGGCTTTGCTCGACGGCTATGGCTTCCCCTTCCGCCGTTAAGGAGACGAATTAGAGATGGCTAAGAAAAGCATGATTGCCCGCGAGGAGAAGCGTGAAAAGCTTCATCGCAAATATGCCGACAAGCGCGCCAAGCTGCGCGCGATTGTCGCCGACCCGGAGGTCGACTTCGAAGAGAAGATGGCAGCCTCCGCCGAGTTGCAAAAGCTCCCGCGCGACTCTTCTTACACTCGCCAGGTCCGCCGTTGCGCACTGACGGGGCGTCCCAAGGGCGTATATCGCAAGTTTGGCATGGGCCGTAACAAGCTCCGCCAACTGGCTATGTCCGGTGAGATCCCGGGCCTGCGCAAGTCGAGCTGGTAAGGAGATAACGCCATGAGTATGAATGATCCGATCGCGGACATGCTGACACGCATCCGCAATGCACAGGCGGCACGTCATGTGGAAGTCCGCATGCCGGCCTCCAAGTTCAAGAAGGCCGTCGCCGAGACGCTGCAAGACGAAGGTTACATCGCCAACATCAAGGTTGAAGGCGAAGACAAGCCGACACTCGTCATCGGCCTGCGCTACTTCGAAGGCAAGCCGGTAATCGAAAAGCTCGACCGCGTTTCCCGCCCAGGCTCGCGCAAGTTCTTTGGCGCCGAGAACCTGCCGCAGGTGATTGGTGGTTTGGGTGTAGCCGTGGTGTCCACCTCGCAAGGTGTGATGCCGGACCGCGAAGCTCGTCGCCGTAACATCGGTGGCGAAGTGGTCTGCTTTGTTTCGTAACCGGTTGGGGGATTTATGAGTCGAGTAGCACGCAAGCCGGTCGCAGTCCCCAAGGGCGTCGAGGTCCAGCTCAACGAACGCGTCCTGTCCTTCAAGGGCAAGAATGGCGAGCTGACCCTCAACGTCCACCCCAAGGTCGAGGTGACCTTCGAGGATAGCGAGATCCGGTTCGTACCGAACAGTAATGACGATATTCCGATGGCCGGCACCATGCGGTCCTTGGCCCAGGGTAGCGTCGATGGCGTTGCCAACGGCTTCGAAATCAAGCTGCAGTTGGTGGGTGTTGGTTACCGCGCTCAGGTCCAGGGTCGAACCCTGAACCTGCAGCTGGGCTTCTCGCATCCGATCGACTTCCCGTTGCCGGAAGGCGTCAACGCGGAAACGCCGTCGGCGACTGAAATCGTTATCCGGGGCGCGGACAAGCAGAAAGTCGGCCAAGTGGCTTCCAACGTACGCTCGCTGCGTCCGCCGGAGCCTTACAAGGGCAAGGGCGTGAAGTACGCGGATGAGCGCATCCTGCGTAAGGAAGCCAAGAAGAAATAATCGAGGGTGACGCGATGAACGAAAGTACCAAACAGCGGTTGCGCCGCGCACGTCGCACCCGGGCGAAGATCAAGCAACTCGGCGTGCATCGTCTGAGCGTGCACCGGAGCAGCAACCATACATACGCCCAGATCTTCGCGCCGGAAGGCCAGGTCGTGGCAACTGCCTCCACCGTATCCAATGGCGTGCTCGCTAACGGCGAGTACGGCGGCAACGTGGCCGCAGCCAAGAAGGTTGGCGAGGCCATCGCCAAGGCCGCGCAGGCCAAGGGCATCGACTCCGTGGCGTTTGATCGCTCGGGTTTCATTTACCACGGGCGTGTCAAGGCGGTAGCCGATGCGGCACGCGAAGCCGGCCTGAAGTTCTAAAGAGGTTTAAGCAATGAGCCGTAATGCAAACGACGTCTCGAACGAAGGCATGATCGAGAAGCTGGTCGCCATCAACCGCGTATCCAAAGTGGTCAAGGGTGGTCGTCAGTTCTCGTTCACCGCACTGACGGTTGTCGGTGACGGCGAAGGCCGGGTCGGTTATGGATACGGGAAGGCCAAAGAGGTTCCTGCCGCTATCCAGAAGGCCATGGACCGTGCCCGCAACAGCATGATCGACGTGCCGCTGCGCGACGGCACCCTGTTCTATCAGACCAAGGGTAGTCACGGCGCGGGTCGCGTATTTATGAAGCCGGCATCCGAAGGTACCGGTGTAATCGCCGGGGGCGCCATGCGTGCCGTGTTCGAGGCAGCAGGCGTGCGTAACGTGCTGGCCAAGTGCATCGGCACCCGCAATCACATGAACGTGATTCGGGCGACGATCAATGGTCTCTCCCAGATCCAATCTCCGGAAGCGGTTGCTGCCAAGCGTGGCAAGCGAGTCGAGGAAATCGTTGGGGGTGAGGGATGAGCCAGAAAGACAACGGCAAGATCCGGGTGCGCCTGGTTCGCTCGATGAACAATCGTCTCGAATCACATAAGGCCTGCGTCCGCGGGCTGGGCATCCGTCGTATGCACCACGAGGTGGAAGTGGCCGATACCCCGGAAAACCGGGGCATGATTAATCGGGTCCACTACATGCTCGAAGTACAGGAAGCAAAGTAATGCGTTTGAACAAACTTTCTCCTGCCGAGGGTAGCCGCAAGGACGCCGTGCGCGTCGGTCGCGGTATCGGTTCCGGCGTCGGCAAGACCGGCGGTCGTGGTCACAAGGGCCAGAAGTCGCGGTCCGGCGGCTATCACAAGACAGGTTTCGAGGGCGGTCAGATGCCGCTGCAGCGTCGCCTGCCGAAGATGGGCTTCCGCGCCGCCAAGTCGCTGAGTCGGTCCCAGATCCGTACTGCGGAGCTGAACCGTCTCGATGGCGAGGTCACGCTGGAAACCCTGAAGGCAGCCAACCTGATTCGAAACGACGTCAAGAGCGTCAAGATCATCCTTCAGGGTGATGTCGAAAAGGCACTGCAGATCAAGGGTCTGGCGATCAGCAAGGGTGCGCGTCAGGCGGTCGAAGCAGCCGGCGGCTCAGCGGAGTAAAGCGTGGCACAGGCAAACTCAGGGATAGGCACGCTTGCCGGGGCCGGTCGACTGACCGAGCTCCGGCAACGCATTTTCTTCGTCATCATGGTGCTGGTCGTGTACCGGATCGGGACATTCATCCCGTTGCCGGGCATCGACGTGGACGTCATGAAGGCGCTGTTCGATCAGAATTCGGGCGGCATCCTGGGCATGGTCAACATGTTCTCGGGGGGTGCGCTGTCGCGGATGTCCCTGTTTGCCCTGGGCGTCATGCCCTATATCTCCGCCGCGATCATCACGCAGTTGCTCACGGCGGTGGTCCCATCGCTGGAGAAGCTGAAGAAGGAAGGTGAGGCTGGTCGCCGCAAGATCACCCAGTACACCCGCTACGGGACGCTGGGTCTGGGTCTGGTGCAGGCCCTGGGGGTCTCCATCGCTCTCCAGGGGCAGTCGGTCGGTGGTTCGCCGCTGGTCTTCGCTCCGGGCATCGGCTTCGTGTTCATCGCGACTTTGACTCTGGTCAGTGGCACCATGCTGTTGGTGTGGTTGGGCGAGCAGATCACGGAGCGCGGCGTCGGTAACGGCATCTCGCTGATCATCTTCGCGGGCATCGTTGCCGGTCTGCCCAGTGCGATTGGTGGCACCGCGGAGTTGGTGCGCACCGGCGAGTTGCATGTGTTCACCATGCTTATCCTGGGCGTGCTGATCCTCGCGGTCACGGCATTCGTGGTGTTCGTCGAGCGGGGGCAGCGCCGGATTACGGTGAACTACGCTCGGCGCCAGCAGGGTCGTGGCCAGGCGGGACAGCAGTCCTCCCATCTGCCGTTGAAGCTGAACATGGCCGGCGTGATTCCGCCGATCTTCGCCTCGAGCATCATCCTGTTCCCGGCCACGGTCGGTAACTGGTTCGGCCAGCAGGAAGGCATGGGATGGCTCGCGGACCTGTCGAACACGCTGTCGCCGGGGCAGCCGTTGTACGTGCTCTTCTACGCCGCGGCGATCATCTTCTTCTGCTTCTTCTACACGGCGCTGGTTTTCAACGCCCGCGAGACCGCCGACAACCTGAAGCGCTCGGGGGCGTTTGTGCCGGGCATCCGTCCGGGCGAGCAAACCGCGCGCTATGTGGACAAGGTGCTGACCCGCCTGACCTTCTGGGGCGCGATGTACATCACTGCCGTCTGCCTTTTGCCGGAGTTCCTGATCCTGTACTGGAACGTGCCGTTCTACTTTGGTGGCACGTCCCTGTTGATCATCGTGATCGTGCTGATGGACTTCATGTCTCAGGTACAGTCGCACCTGGTTTCGCACCAGTACGACAGTCTTGTCCGCAAGGCACATTTCAAAAACGGGCTGTAAGGCAGCCCGTCTTTTCCGTTTGCTATTGACGGCGCGTTGCGTTACGCTTTCGCGCTCTTTTTTGGGGTGAAATATCGATGGCACGTATTGCTGGGATCAACATTCCCGTTCAGAAACATGTGGTAATCGCCCTGACCTCCATCTATGGGGTTGGGCCTACCCGCGCCAAGCAGATTTGCGACGCCGCCGGTGTGGCGCCGGATCGCAAGGTGCGCGATCTTTCCGAGGCAGAGGTTGAAGCCCTGCGGACGGAGGTCGGCAAGTATGTAGTCGAAGGGGACCTGCGTCGGGACGTTTCCATGAACATCAAGCGTCTGATGGACCTTGGTTGTTACCGTGGTCTGCGTCACCGTCGCGGTCTCCCCCTGCGTGGGCAGCGCACACGCACGAACGCACGGACCCGTAAGGGCCCGCGTCGCCTGGTCAAGCGCTAATCGGGCTTAATATTCTTTCGAGAGTAGGATTTTAATGGCTAAAGCAAGTCAAGCTACCCGTAAAAAGGTAAAACGCGTCGTCACCGACGCGGTCGCGCATATCCATGCGTCATTCAACAACACGATTGTCACGATCACCGATCGCCAGGGCAACACGCTCAGCTGGGCCACTTCGGGTGGTTCGGGCTTTCGGGGCTCGCGTAAGTCCACTCCGTTTGCCGCCCAGGTGGCTGCCGAGCGGGCCGGTGAAGCGGCCAAAGTCTACGGGGTCAAGAACGTCGACGTTGAAGTGAAGGGTCCAGGCCCGGGTCGCGAGTCGACCATCCGCGCGCTTAATGCCGTGGGCTTCAAGGTGGGTGTAATCACTGACGTTACCCCGATCCCACACAACGGTTGCCGTCCGCCCAAAAAGCGTCGCGTTTGACGGTACGTTTGTAAGGAGTATTTGACTTATGGCTCGTTATCTCGGTCCTACGTGTAAACTCGCTCGTCGAGAAGGCACAGATCTTTTTCTGAAATCCGGCGTTCGTGCGCTGGAAGACAAATGTCACCACGATCGCCCCCCTGGCCAGCATGGTGGGGGTCGGCGCAAGAAGGTTTCTGACTACGGCCTGCAGCTGCGCGAAAAGCAGAAGCTGCGTCGTATTTATGGTGTGCTGGAGCGGCAGTTCCGCAACTACTACAAGCGCGCCGCGCAAATGAAGGGTTCAACAGGTGAGAACCTGCTGCAGATCCTCGAGTGCCGTCTCGACAATGTCGCCTACCGCATGGGTTTCGGCGCCACACGTGCCGAAGCGCGCCAGTTGGTCTCGCACCGCGGCATCCTGGTCAACGGCCAGGTGGTGAACATCCCGTCCTATCAGGTTTCGGCCGAGGACGTGGTTTCCATCCGCGAGAAGACCAAGAAGCAACAGCGCGTCAAGGATTCGCTGGAGCTGGCCGCTCAGCGGGAAGTGGTTTCCTGGGTGTCGGTCGATTCCACCAAGATGGAAGGCGTCTTTAAGACCGTTCCGACTCGGGACGAGTTGCCGGCGGACATCAACGAATCGCTCGTAGTCGAGCTGTATTCGAAGTAACGGTTTTCGGGGGTACGTAATGCAACTGGGTTCTACAGAGCTTCTCAAGCCGCGCCTGGTCGACGTAGAAGCGGTCGACGACACACATGCGCGCGTCGTGCTCGAGCCGTTGGAGCGTGGGTTCGGCTACACGCTGGGCAATGCGTTGCGGCGTATCCTGCTGTCGTCCATCCCAGGGGTGGCGGTCACCGAGGCCGAGATCGAAGGCATCCTGCACGAGTACAGCGCGCTGGAGGGTGTCCAGGAGGACGTTCTCGAGATCCTGCTGAATCTCAAGGGCCTGTCGATCACGATGCATGGCCGCGACGAGGCGGTGCTCAGCATCAAGAAGTCCGGGGCCGGTCCAGTCACGGCAGCGGACGTAAAGGCCGACCATTCGGTCGAGATCATGAATCCGGACCATCTCATCGCCACGCTGCGTGAAGATGCCGAGTTGAACATGACCTTCAAGGTGGAGCGTGGCATGGGCTACGTTCCGGCCAGCGCCCGTCGCGAAGAGGACGACACCACGGTAGGGCGTCTGTTGATTGACGCCTCGTTCTCCCCGCTGCGCCGCGTGGCGTACTCGGTAGAGCGCGCCCGTGTCGAACAGCGGACCGACCTGGACTCGCTGGTGCTGGATATCGAGACCAATGGGTCGATCTCCGCCGAAGACGCCATCCGTCAGGCGGCCGGCATCTTGGTGGATCAGCTGTCGGTACTGGTCGATCTGAAGGCAGAAAAGGCCGAACCGGTCGAAGAGCAGGCTCCGTCTGTCGACCCGGTCCTGCTGCGTCCGGTGGACGATCTGGAGCTGACGGTGCGCTCGGCCAACTGTCTCAAGGCAGAGAACATCTACTACATCGGCGACCTGATTCAGCGGTCGGAAATGGAGTTGCTCAAGACGCCTAACCTTGGCAAGAAGTCGTTGACGGAGATCAAGGACGTATTGGCCAAGCAGGGTCTGTCCCTGGGGCAGAAGCTGGAGAACTGGCCGCCGGCCGAGCTCCAGAATCTGAGCGAATCCAAGATTTGAACGAATTGATTTGGAGTAACTGACATGCGTCACCGTCAATCCGGTCGGCAATTGGGTCGGAACGCTTCTCAGCGCAAGGCGCTGATGAAGTCGCTGACCAATGCCCTGATCGAGCACGAAGTCATTAAGACCACCGTTCCCAAGGCGAAGGAACTTCGCCGGGTCGCCGAGCCACTGATCACATTGGCAAAGGAAGACAGCGTTCACGCACGCCGTCAGGCTTTTGCGAAGGTCGGTAACAAGGCTACTGTTGGCAAGCTGTTCACGGACGTGGGTCCGCGTTTCAAGGAGCGTAAAGGTGGCTACCTTCGTATCCTGAAGTGTGGTTTCCGTGCCGGCGATGCCGCACCGATGGCCTATGTCGAGCTGGTCGAGCGTGGTGCCGCGCCGGCCGCCGAAAAGGCGACTGAGGAAGCCGCTGCGGAATAAGGTCGACTGGGCCGTTTCGTAGCGCACACATGGCCCCGGTTAGCCGGGCAGAAAGGCCCGAGCCCTGCAATCAGCAGGCTCGGGCTTTTTTTGTTCGCGTCGGGGGTGCGTTGCCGCCCTGACGGTGCGCCGTTAGCGGGTGCCGTCAAGGACGTTTGAAAGTGCTGTCAGGCGGCCACGGCCGATTCCATGATGCGCTGCATCGTCTGCTCGACGTCGCCGGCGACCTCCGCCAGGCGGCGATCATCGCTCAGGATGCGAAGCATCTCGGTGGGGCGGATCATGGAAACGATCACCTCGCCGTCCTGCTCGTATACGGCGATACGGCACGGCAGGGCATTGGCCAGATCCATGCGTACCGCGAGCACGTCGGCGGCCTTTTTGGGGTTGCACACCTCGAAGACCCGGCACTCCGGTGTGAAGTCTACGCCCTTGGCGTTCAGGGTCGCGTGGATGTCATGGGTATGCAGCAGGCCGAACTGGTGTTCCGGCACTGCGGCGGCGAGGCGGCTGCACGTGGTCTCGAAATCGTGGGGGCTGCGCCTTTCTTCGATCATGATGATGGTTCCCTGAGCTTGAATGGAGTTCGGAGCTTAGCAGAGTGGTTACGGAGCATGGTTTGCACTGCCTGGTGGCTAGGTTGATGTTGTGACGCGGCGAAACGGATTCCGTGGATTCGGGAACTCATGGGCCCTCTGTTGAGTCGCATGCAGTTCATTGGGTCGCGGCGCCCAACGCGTTAGAGTGTGAAGCCGTGACATATAAACCTTAGGAGTGATTGCATGTCCGTTTGGAACCAGAAGTTGCGCAAGACCCTGCTCACTGCCGGGATTTCTGCCGCGTTGGCCACGAGCGGCGCCGCGGTAGCCCAGCAGGGTATGCAGGGCGCTCCCCACGGTGGGGGCGCGGCACAGGGGCAGATGCCGCAGATGACCGACGAGCAGCGGCAACTGATGGAGCAGATGCGCGGAGTCCAGCAAGAACTGCAGCAGACCCAAGCCCAGTTGAGCAAGATGGAGCAGCAGGCTTACGAGAACAATCCCGAGTTGGGCCAGAAGCGTGAGCAACTGCAGGAAAAGATCGCGGACAAGATGTCCAGCGGGGGCTATGACGCTGAACAAGAGTTCGAGCAGATGAAGCAGACGATGGCCAAGTACCAGAGTGGCGATCAGCAGCCGTCCGAGAGCGAGGTACAGGCCTTCCGCGAGAAGCAGCAGGAATTCCAACAGCGGCAGCAACAGGCGTTCCAGGACGAGCAAGTCCAGCAGATGGCACAGAGCCTGCGATCGGATGTCGAGAAGCAGATGAAGGCCAACAACTCCGACGCCGAGCGCCTGTTCGAGAAGATGAACAAGCAGGCCGAGAAAATGCAGCAGCTGCGCAACAAAGCCATGCAAATGCAACAAGGCGGCTGATAGACCCACTTCATCAGTTTTCGTAGCCGACGACAAAGGCCGGGCCCAGGTGGATGGGTCCGGCCTTTTTGTTGTCGCGTGGGTCGCGAAGGCAGGGATTCGTGCAGACCTTCCCTAGGTGTGACCCGTCGGTCTATCAGTCGTCGCTATAACCCAGTTCGGCTGCCCCGAAGAAGGCTTCCTTGAGCTTTTGCAATTCATCACGCGCCTGGGCGGCGGCCTCGAACTCCAAATCCCGCGCGTGGCGATGCATGTCCGCCTCGAGCGTCTTCATGCGTTTGGCCGCCTGGTCGGGCGACAAGGCGGCGTAGCCGGCCGCCTCTTCGGCAGCCTTGTCGGTCGCTTGCTTTCGCCGGCCGCCGGGACGCGCGCCGGGGATGCGTGACTGGCCAGCCTGGAGTATGTCCTCGACGCTTTTTTCGATGCCGCGCGGGGTGATGCCCATCGCCTGGTTATGCGCGACTTGTTTTTCTCGGCGGCGCTCGGTCTCGTCGATGGCCTTTCGCATGGCTGGCGTGATGGTGTCGCCATACAGAATGGCCTTGCCTTCCAGGTTTCGTGCGGCCCGGCCGATGGTCTGGATCAGGGAGCGCTCCGATCGCAGGAAGCCCTGCTTGTCCGCGTCCAGGATGCCGATCAGGGATACCTCCGGAATGTCCAGGCCCTCCCGCAGCAGGTTGATGCCCACGAGCACGTCGAACTCGCCCAGGCGCAGGTCCTGGATGATTTCCACCCGCTCGACCGTGTCTATGTCCGAGTGCAGGTAGCGCACCCGCACGTCGTGTTCCGTGAGGTAGTCGGTCAGGTCCTCGGCCATGCGCTTGGTGAGCACCGTGACCAACACACGCTGTTTCTTTTCCGCCCGTAGACGGATTTCGGAGAGCAGGTCGTCGACCTGGCTGGCCACCGGGCGAACCTCGATTTCCGGATCGATCAGTCCCGTAGGCCGCACCACCTGTTCGGCGACCTGGTCGGCGTGGTCTTCCTCGTAGGGGCCCGGGGTGGCCGAGACGTAGACCGTCTGCGGCATCAGGCGCTCGAATTCCTCGAACTTCAACGGGCGGTTGTCCATCGCCGAGGGTAGGCGGAAGCCGAAATTCACCAGCGTTTCCTTGCGCGACCGGTCGCCCTTGTACATGCCCCCGAGTTGCGGGACTGACACGTGCGACTCGTCGACGATCAGCAGGGCGTCCGAAGGCAGGTAGTCGTACAGGCAGGGTGGCGGCTCACCCGGCTGACGCCCGGAGAGGTAGCGAGAGTAGTTCTCGATGCCGTTGCAGTAACCGAGTTCCTGGATCATCTCGATATCGAAGCGGGTGCGCTGGGCGAGGCGCTGGGCCTCCACCAGCTTGTTCTGGGATTCGAGATCCTCGATTCGTTCGCCGAGTTCCTCCTTGATCAGCTCGATCGCCTTGAGCAGTCGTTCTCGCGGAGTGACGTAGTGCGAAGACGGGTAAACCGTGTAGCGCGGCACCCGGCGACGCACCTGGCCGGTGAGGGGGTCGAACAGGGTGATCTGCTCGATCTCGTCGTCGAACAACTCGATGCGAACCCCCTCATCGTCGGCCTCGGCGGGGTGGATGTCGATCACGTCACCGCGCACGCGGTAGGTGCCGCGGCGGAACTCCATGTCGTTGCGGGTGTACTGCATCTCCGCGAGCCGGCGCAGAACCTGGCGCTGGCTGATGTGATCGCCGCGGACCAGGTGCAGGATCATCTTGAGGTAAGCCTCGGGATCGCCCAGGCCGTAGATCGAGGAGACCGTGGCGACGATGATCACGTCGGGGCGCTCGAACAGCGCCTTGGTGGCTGACAGGCGCATCTGCTCGATGTGCTCGTTCACCGACGCGTCCTTTTCGATGAAGGTGTCGGAGGCCGGCACGTACGCTTCCGGCTGGTAGTAGTCGTAGTAGGAGACGAAGTATTCCACCGCGTTGTGCGGGAAGAATCCCTTGAGCTCGCCATAGAGTTGGGCGGCCAGCGTCTTGTTGGGCGCCAGCACCATGGCCGGTCGCTGGACCTCGTTGATGACATTGGCCACGGTGAAGGTCTTGCCCGAACCGGTGACCCCGAGAAGGGTTTGGTGCATCAGACCGTCCTGGAGTCCCCCCACGAGGGTCTCGATGGCCTGGGGCTGGTCGCCGGCGGGTTGATAGTCTGTTGCGATCTGGAAACGGTGTTCTGACATAGACTTGCAGTATAAGGGTTGTGCCTCGGCTTTCTGCCCCTTTTTGCTTTATAGTGACGCGATTCATAGCCGTGTTCGGCTTTCCCGTATCAGTTTTCAGGTATCCATGACCGATTCAAACCTCGAAGATCCGAATGCCCCGCGCGAGGCCGAGAAGTACGACAATCCGGTCGCCAGCCGCGAGTACCTGCTCGAGTTGCTGGCCGACCAGGACGGCCCCACCACGCTCAACCGGCTGATCAGCAAGCTCGGTTACGACGATGACGAGGAGCGCATCGAGGGCCTGCGCCGCCGGCTGCGCGCCATGGAGCGCGATGGCCAGGCCATCCGCAATCGCCGTGGCGGCTACATGCCGGTGAGCAAGGCCGAGCTGGTGCGTGGCCGGGTCATCGGTCACCGCGACGGTTTCGGTTTCCTGGTGCCGGACGAAGGCGGCAACGACGTCTTCCTGTCGCCGCGGATCATGCGGGCCCTGCTGCACGGCGACCGCGCCGTGGTGCAGGTGGTGGGCGAGGATCGCCGCGGCCGCCCCGAGGGTGCGCTGGTCGAGGTGATCGAGCGGGCCAACGCCGAAATCGTCGGCCGCCTGGTGATCGAGGCCGGTGTGGCGTTCGTCATGCCCGACAACACCCGCATGACGCAGGATGTGTTGATTCCGATGGAGGCGCTCGGCGGCGCGCGCGACGGCCAGATCGTCCGGGTCGCGCTGATCGAGCAGCCCACCCAGCGGCACAAGCCGGTGGGCAAGATCATCGACGTGCTGGGCGATCACATGTCGCCGGGCATGGAGATCGACGTGGCCATTCACGCCCACGGTATCCCGCACGAGTGGCCGGCCGAGGTGCAAAAGCACATCGGTGGCATGCGTGACGAGGTGGCCGAGTCCGACAAGGTCGGCCGGGTCGACCTGCGCGACGTGCCGCTGGTCACCATTGATGGGGCGGACTCCAAGGATCTCGATGACGCGGTCTTCTGCGAGCCGACTCCCAAGGGCTTCCGTCTGCTGGTGGCGATTGCCGACGTCTCGCACTACGTGCGGATCGGCTCGCCGCTCGACCAGGAGGGCTTTCGCCGCGGCACGTCCGTGTACTTCCCCGGCCGGGTCGTGCCGATGCTGCCCGAGATCCTCTCCAACGGCCTGTGTTCGGTCAATCCGGACGTCGACCGTCTCTGCCTTTGCGCCGAGATGCTGATCAACGGTCAGGGGCAGATCATCCGTTCGCGCTTCTTCGAAGGCGTGATGCGCTCCCACGCCCGTCTTACCTACGACAACGTCGCGGCGATGCTTTTGGACAACGACCGGGCGGAGCGTGACAAGTTCTCGCACGTCATCGATCCGCTCGAGGCCCTGCACGACCTGTACAAGGTGCTGCGGGCCGAGCGCGAATCGCGAGGGGCGATTGATTTCGACACCATCGAGACCAAGATCGTCTTTGGCGAGAACCGCAAGATCGAGGCGATCGTCCCCTACGAGCGCAACGACGCGCACAAGATCATCGAGGAATGCATGATCGCGGCCAACGTGGCTGCCGGTCGCTTCCTGGCGCGGCGCAAGATTCCTTCGCTCTACCGGGTGCATGATCGTCCCGGCCCGGAGAAGATCGAGG
This sequence comes from Halothiobacillus sp., assembly GCA_011389965.1. Classification (GTDB taxonomy): domain Bacteria; phylum Pseudomonadota; class Gammaproteobacteria; order Halothiobacillales; family Halothiobacillaceae; genus Guyparkeria. The sequence goes on along the minus strand of JAABTF010000019.1, from coordinate 22,956 downwards.
ACCTGCGCGCCAAGCTCAAAGAGAAGGGGTTGACCCTGGGTGGAGGCGACAAGCCCACGCCGGCGGACTTCAACGCCCTGATCACCGAAGCCCAAGGGCGTCCGGATTTCGCCACCATCCAGACCCTGTTGCTGCGCTCCCTGCAGCAGGCGGTCTATGCGCCGGAAAATCTGGGGCATTTCGGGCTGGCTCACGAGCATTACGCCCACTTCACCTCGCCGATCCGTCGTTACCCGGACCTGATGGTGCACCGCGCCATCCGGCACGTGCTGCGCACCGGCGAGGCCGAGGGCTTCCCCTATAGCCACGAAGACATGGTGCTGATCGGTGAGCACTGCTCGAACAACGAGCGTCGAGCCGACGAAGCGACACGCGATGCCACCGACTGGCTCAAGTGCGAGTTCATGCTCGACAAGGTCGGCAATGTGTACGAGGGGCGCGTGGCTTCCGTGCTGGGCTTTGGCCTGTTCGTTCAGCTCAAGGACTTCTTCGTCGACGGCCTGCTGCACATCACTGCGCTCAAGCGCGACTTCTATCACTTCGACCCGGTGACCGTCTCGCTCAAGGGTGAGCGCACCGGCAAGACCTACTCGCTCAATGACACCGTGCATGTGCGCGTGGCACGTGTGGACCTCGATGAGCGCAAGATCGACTTCATGCTGCCCGACGAGGACGACGAAGGCGCGCCGTCGGATGGCAAGTCCGAAAAGGGCCGCAAGAAGGGCCCGAAGGCCGAAACGCAGGACAAGGCGCAGAAGCCCGAGGCCGAGCGGGAGGAGGCGTCTGTTGATACGGCGGACGAGGCCGAGGCAGGTGCAAAGGCCCAGCCTGCGCCGTCCGACAAGGAAGGCGCTGATTCAGGCGAGAGCACGCCCGCGGACGAGGGTGCTTCCAAGAAGCGCCGGCCACGGCGCCGCCGTCGGCGCAAGCCCGAGGGTCAATCGTCCGGGTCCGGCAACACCGATGCCGGCAACGCGCCGGCGGATAACTGATCGAGACTCGGGGCGGACGGATGGCCGAAGCCGGCGAGGTGACCTGGATCGGTGGCTTTCATGCCATCGAGGCGGCCTTGCGGGATCACCCGGAGCGGCTGGGTGCGATCGCCGTGGTTGCCGGCCGGGACGACCGCCGGGTGCGGCGCCTGCAGGCGCAGGCGCGCAAGGCGGGGGTCGGCATCGAGACCCAGCCGGAGGCTTGGTTCGACAAACTCAAGAGCGATGGTCGTCCGCTGCGTCACCAGGGCGTGGCCGCGCGCATGACCCTGACTGTCCCGGGCGACGAGCAGGACCTGGCGGGGCTGCTTGCCGCCTCGGGCGAGCCGCCCTTGTTGCTGGTGCTCGACGGGGTCACCGATCCGCACAATCTCGGCGCCTGCCTGCGCGCGGCCGAGGCGGCAGGGGTGCTCGCGGTGATCGCTCCCAAGGATCGTGCTTGCGGCCTGACTCCCGCCGTTCGCAAGACCTCGGCCGGCTCCGCCGAGCGCATTCCCTTCATCCAGGTGACCAACCTGGCCCGTACGCTGGCTGACCTCAAGCAGCAGGGTGTCTGGATGGTGGGTGCCTCTGGCGACGGACCGGTCTCCCTCTACGAGAGCGATTTTGCCCGTGAACCGGTGGCCCTGGTGATGGGCGCCGAGGGTAGCGGGCTGCGTCGGTTGACCCAGGATCGCTGCGACCAACTGATTCACATACCGATGGCCCCCAGCGTCGAGAGCCTCAACGTCTCGGTCGCCTCGGCCGTCTGCCTGTTCGAGTTCCGCCGGCAGCGCCTGATCTCCGGCGATTGACGGCCGAGCCAGGCTGCCGGTGCGCCGGTTTCGAAACCGCTGGGCGTTTCCGGTAAAATGCCGGCCACACCGTTTCACAGTGGCCCGTAGCCGCCGGCTGGCGAGCGCGGGTCAACCAGGGAGTCAGTTGTCGTCATGAACCTTTCCGATCGGGTCCGCCGGGTTCGTCCCTCGCCGACACTTGCCGTCACCGCCAAGGCCGCTGAACTGCGCGCCGCGGGACGGGATATCATCAGCCTAGGCGCCGGCGAGCCGGATTTCGACACGCCCAAGCACATCGGCGAGGCCGGCATCCAGGCCATCCGTGACGGCTTCACGCGTTACACGGCGGTCGAGGGTATCGTCGAGCTGCGCCAGGCGATCAAGGACAAGCTCCAGTCCGAGCAGGGGCTGGAATACGGGCTGGACCAGATCATCGTCTCCACGGGCGGCAAGCAGAGCATCTACAACCTCTGCCAGGCACTGCTCAACCCGGGCGACGAGGCTATCATCACCGCGCCATACTGGGTGTCCTACCCCGACATGGTGCGCTTGGCCGGCGGTGAGCCGGTCATCGTCTCGGCCGGGCAGGACCAGGGCTTCAAGATGTCGCCGCGCCAACTGGCCGCGGCGATTACCGACAAGACGCGCCTGGTGATGCTCAACAGTCCGTCCAATCCCACCGGGGTGGCTTATACCCGTGAGGACTGGGCCGCCTTGGCGGACGTCCTGCGTGATCACCCGGAGATAGTGATCGCTACGGACGACATGTACGAAAAGATCCTCTGGGCCGACGAGCCGTTCTCCAACATCGTGATGGTCGCCCCGGACCTCCTGCCGCGCACGGTGGTGCTCAACGGCGTGAGCAAGGCCTACGCCATGACCGGCTGGCGCATCGGCTATGCCTGCGGCCCGGCCGAGCTAGTCAAGGCAATGAAGGTGATTCAGTCACAGAGCACCTCCGGCGCCTGCTCCATCGCCCAGAAGGCGGCGTGCGAAGCGATCGCCGGTGATCAGTCGGAGATCGAGGCGATGGTGCGCGCCTTCCGCGAGCGTCACGATTACGTGGTCGAGGCCCTTAACCAGTTGCCGGGCGTGAGTTGTCTGCCCGGTCAGGGGGCGTTTTACAGCTTCCCGGATGTCTCCGAGGCCATCCGCGCCCTGGGGCTGTCCGATGATGTCGCCTTTGCCGAACACCTGCTCGAGCAGGCCGGGGTGGCCGTGGTGCCCGGTTCGGCCTTCGGCGCGCCGGGACATTTCCGGCTGAGTTACGCCACCGATTTGGACGCGTTGCGTGAGGCGATCAGTCGGATCGAGGCGACTCTGCCTGCCTGATGCTCAAGATTCTTCTTCGCGCGGCCGCCGGGACGCGGCCGTGCTTGTTTTTGCCCGATTTTCAAGCCCGCGGGGCTGGGAGTTGACTGATGGATGAAAACCGCAAGAAAGCCCTAGGCGCCGCCCTGTCCCAGATCGAACGGCAGTTCGGCAAGGGCGCGGTCATGCGCATGAACGACGAGGGGCGACGGAACGTCCCCGTGATCAGTACCGGATCGATTTCACTGGATGCCGCGCTCGGCATCGGTGGGTTGCCGCGCGGTCGCGTGGTGGAGATCTACGGGCCGGAATCCTCGGGCAAGACCACCCTCACGCTGCAGACCATCGCCGAGGCGCAAAAGGTCGGCGGCACCTGTGCCTTCATTGACGCCGAGCACGCTCTCGACCCGGGCTATGCGGAAAAGCTGGGCGTGAATGTGGATGACCTCCTGGTCAGTCAGCCGGATACCGGCGAGCAGGCCCTGGAGATTGCCGACATGCTGGTGCGCTCGGGTGCCGTGGATTGCGTGGTGGTCGACTCCGTGGCGGCCCTGGTGCCCAAGGCGGAAATCGAGGGCGAGATGGGCGACAGCCACGTCGGCCTGCAGGCCCGTCTGATGAGTCAGGCGCTGCGCAAGTTGAGCGGCAACATCAAGCGCAGCAACTGCATGGTGATGTTCATCAACCAGATCCGGATGAAGATCGGCGTCACCTACGGCAGCCCGGAGACCACCACCGGCGGCAATGCGCTCAAGTTCTATTCCTCCGTACGCCTCGACATCCGTCGTGTCGGTGCGGTGAAGAAGGGCGAGGAGATCATTGGCAACCAGACGCGGATCAAGGTGGTCAAGAACAAGATGGCCCCGCCGTTCAAAGTCGTCGATGTCGACATCTTGTACGGGGAAGGCATCTCGCACCTGCTGGAACTGGTCGATCTGGGCGCCAAGCACGGCATTATCCAGAAGGCCGGTGCCTGGTATTCCTACGGCGACACCCGCATTGGCCAAGGCAAGGACAATGCCCGGCAGTTCCTCAAGGAAAACCCGGAAATCGCCGAAGAAATCGATGCCCAGGTGCGCGAGATCATGATACCCAAGCCGGTTGCCCCGGAAGTCAGTGACGCCGACGAAGCCGCGGTCGACGAGATCTCCTGATCCCTGTCGATGGCATGAAGGACGCGACGGCTGCCGATCGCCCCGATCCCCGCCTGCTCGAGTGCGAGAAACGCGCCGTCGGCCTGCTGGCCCGGCGTGAACACAGTCGCCAGGAGTTGTCGCGCAAGCTGGCCGATCGCGGCTTTTCCCCGGAAGAGGTCGAGCCGGTGCTCGATCGACTCGTCGAGGAAGGCTGGCAATCCGACCGCCGCTATGCCGAGAGCCTGCTGCGGGCGCGTTCGGCCCGGCGTTACGGACCCGAGCGCATCGCCTTCGAGTTGGCGCAACAGGGGGTCGACGAGTCGATCGTGGCCGAGGCCTTTGCCGCCGAGCCACGTGACTGGGAGGAACTGGCGCGCCAGCAGTTGCTGAGCCGGTTCCGGGCGCCGCCCGAGGATTTTCCCGATCGGGCGCGCCGTCACCGGCATTTGGTGCGGCGCGGTTTTCCCGGCGATCTGGCCCATGGACTGGCCGGGTGGTGGCCAGCGGACGGCGAATCGGATTCTGATCTTTGATGTGCCGGGCACGGTTTCCCCTTCGCCTGCGCTACAATTCTTCCTTTGTCTTCCCGCTTTTTCCGAGATGGTCCGTGCATGAAAACCAGCGCCGAGATTCGCCAAGCCTTTCTGGATTTCTTCGCCGAACGAGGGCACGAGATCGTGCCCTCCGCCTCGCTGATCCCGGCCAATGATCCCACCCTGCTGTTCACCAACGCCGGCATGGTCCCCTTCAAGGAGGCCTTCCTCGGTCAGGAGAAGCGCGCCAACCCGCGGGCGGTCTCTGTGCAGCGTTGCGTGCGCGCCGGCGGCAAGCACAATGATCTGGAGAATGTCGGCTACACCGCGCGGCATCACACCTTCTTCGAGATGCTGGGCAACTTCAGCTTCGGCGATTACTTCAAGCGCGAGGCGATCCGCTACGCCTGGGACTTCCTGACCGAGACCCTGGGGCTGCCCGCCGATCGATTGCTGGTGACCGTGTACGAGACCGATGACGAGGCTTACGCCTACTGGCGTGACGACATCGGCCTGCCGGAAGATCGGATCCTGCGCATCGGCACCGCCCCCGATGGGAGTTCCGACAACTTCTGGCAGATGGGCGATACCGGTCCCTGCGGTCCCTGCTCGGAGGTCTTCTACGACCACGGCGAGCACATCGCCGGCGGGCCGCCGGGCTCGCCCGACGAGGACGGTGATCGCTACATCGAGATCTGGAACATCGTCTTCATGCAGTACGACCGGGCGGCCGACGGCACGCTCGACGATCTGCCCAAGCCCTCGGTGGACACCGGCATGGGGCTCGAGCGGCTGGCGGCGGTGCTGCAGGGCGTGCATTCGAACTACGACATCGACCTGTTCCGCCACCTGATCGATGCGGCCGTCGAGGTCACTGGCGCGGCCGACCGTGGGTCGAGCTCGCTCAAGGTGATCGCCGACCACATCCGTTCTTGCGCCTTCTTGATCGTCGATGGGGTCCGCCCCGGCAACGAGGGGCGGGATTACGTGCTGCGCCGGATCATCCGTCGGGCGGCCCGGCATGGCCACAAGCTCGGCCAGGACCGGCCGTTCTTCCACCAGTTGGTGCGCCCGCTGGTCCGGGAGATGGGCGACGCCTACCCGGAGTTGACCAAGGCTGAAGACGAGGTCGCCCGTGTCCTACTCGCCGAGGAAGAGCGCTTCCTGCAGACGCTGGCCTCGGGGATGCAGGTACTGGAACAGGCGGTGGCCCGCCTGCCGGCCGGCGGCACCATCGACGGCGAGACCGCCTTCAAGCTCTACGACACCCACGGCTTTCCATTCGACCTGACCGCCGACATCGCCCGCGAGCGCGGCCTGGGCGTGGACGAGGCCGGCTTCGAGCAAGAGATGGCCGAGCGCCGGGCCCAGTCTCGCGCGGCGAGCCACTTCACCGCCGAGACGATCAAGATCGGCACCGACGAGCCGACCGCGTTCGAGGGCTACGATCACGAGTGCCTCGAGGCGACGGTGGTGGCGGTGGCGCGCGAGGGCAGCCAGGCCGCCTCGCTCGAGAGCGGGCAGGATGGCGTGATCGCCCTGGACCGCACGCCGTTCTACGCCGAATCGGGTGGCCAGGTCGGCGACACCGGGGTGATCGAGTCGGCCCAGGGCCGGTTCGTCGTGCACGACACCCAGAAACAGGGTGGGGTGTTTCTGCATCACGGCACACTCACCGACGGCCACATGGCCGCCGGTGACCCGGTCACCGCGCGCATCGATGCCGGGCGTCGCGCCGCGATCCGCCTGAACCACTCCGCGACCCACCTGCTGCATGCCGCGCTGCGCGAGGTGCTCGGCGAACACGTCCAGCAGAAGGGGTCGCGTGTCGGCCCCGAGGCGCTGCGCTTCGATTTCTCCCACGACCAGCCGATCTCTCGCGAGCAGCTGACCGAGGTCGAGCGACTGGTCAATGCCCAGATCCGCGAGAACAACGCCGTCGAAACCCGCGAGATGGCGATCGACGATGCCCGCGCGGCCGGCGCGACTGCCCTGTTCGGCGAGAAATACGGCGACATGGTGCGCGTGGTCACCATGGGGCCGTTCTCGATGGAACTCTGCGGCGGCACCCACGCCCGTCGCGGCGGCGATATCGGTCTGTTCAAGATCCTGGGCGAGTCCGGCGTCGCTTCGGGCGTGCGCCGTATCGAGGCGGCCACCGGCGCTACCGCGCTGGCGGAGGCCGAACGTGCCGACCAGACGATCGATGCGATTGCCGATTTGCTGCGCGGTCCGAAAAGCGAGGCCACGGACCGGGTCGCGCAGATGCTGGAGCGCTCCCGGCAGCTCGAGCGCGACCTGGCTCGCATCAAGGCCGAGCTCGCCTCGGCGACCGGCGACGAGCTGGCCGACCGCGCGGAGAGTATTGGCCCGGCGAAGGTGCTGGTGGCCGAACTCCCCGGCGCGGACGCCGCCACCATGCGCGAAAGCATGGACAAGCTGCGCGACAAGCTCGGCACCGCCGCGATCCTCCTGGGCACGGTCGACGAGGGCAAGGTCCGCCTGGTCGCGGGTCTGTCCAAGGACCTGACCAAGCGGTTCAAGGCGGGCGACTGGGTGAACGTCGCGGCCGCCGAGGTAGGCGGCAAAGGGGGCGGCCGCCCCGACATGGCCCAGGCCGGCGGCAGCCAGCCCGAGAGACTGTCCGAGGCACTCGGCGCGGCGCGCAAGTGGATCGGCGAGCAACTCGACTGAAAAGAGGGCGGCCCTTTCTTGTTCCGTTGAAAGGCGGTGGCACGGGAGGCAGGTCGCCTCAGACGAGTGGCCAAAGAGAGATGAAAAAGCCGGATCGTCCGTTTATACTGTTCGGCTGCTTTGACTTTTTCACGTCAGCGACATGGAGCTGGCACCGGCGATTCGGGTGCTAAGGAAACCTATATGGCGTTACTCGTACAGAAATATGGCGGAACTTCGGTAGGCACGGTCGATCGCATCAAGGCGGTTGCCGAGCGCGTTCAACACGCGGTGAGCAACGGCGACCAGGTCGTCGTGGTGGTCTCGGCGATGAGCGGCGAGACCAACCGCCTGATCGGCATGGCGAAAGAGATCCAGGGCGAGCCGACCCCGCGCGAACTCGACACACTGGTGGCCACCGGCGAGCAGGTGACCATTTCGCTGTTGTCTATGGCCTTGCAGGCCCGCGGCCAGGACGCCCGCTCCTACACCGGGGCGCAGGTGCGGATTCTCACCGACAGCATGCACACCAAGGCGCGGATCCAGTCGATCGACACCGAGAACATCCAGCGTGATCTGGATGCCGGGCGCGTCGTCGTGGTCGCGGGCTTCCAGGGCGTCGACGAGCACGGCCAGATCACCACGCTGGGGCGCGGTGGTTCCGACACCTCCGCGGTGGCGTTGGCCGGGGCGCTCAAGGCCGACGAGTGCCAGATCTACACCGACGTCGATGGGGTTTACACGACCGACCCCCGGGTCGTGCCCAAGGCGCGTCGCCTCGACCGGATCACTTTCGAGGAAATGCTGGAAATGGCCAGCCTGGGCTCGAAGATCCTGCAGATCCGTTCGGTGGAATTCGCCGGCAAGTACAACGTGCCCCTGCGGGTGCTGTCCTCGTTCGAGGATGGCCCCGGCACCCTGATTTCTCTGGAGGACGACAGCGTGGAAGAACCAGTTATTTCCGGGATCGCGTTCCACAAGGACGAGGCCCAGCTGACCATCAAGGGCGTGCCGGATAGTCCCGGGATCGCCTACAAGATCCTCGGCCCGATTGGCGATGCCAACATCGAGGTCGACATGATCCTGCAGAACATCGGCGCCGATGAGACCACGGACTTCACGTTCACGGTGCATCGCAACGATTTCGACAAGGCCCTCGATCTGATGCGCGGTACTGCCGAGGAGCTCGGCGCGCGCGAGGTGTCCGGCAACCACAACATCGTCAAGATCTCCCTGGTGGGCGTGGGCATGCGCTCGCACGCCGGCATCGCTTCGAAGATGTTCCGGGTGCTGGCCGAAGAGAAGATAAACATCCGCATGATCGCCACCTCCGAGATCAAGATCTCCGTGGTGATCGACGACAAGTACCTGGAGCTGGCCGTGCGTGCACTGCACGATGCCTTCGAGCTGGACACTCCCGAAGTGTCCCTGACTTGAACGCGCTCACAGACTAATATTGAGCAAGGTTCCGAACGGACTCGTTGTCGGAACCCTTTAACATAGAGGCTGACTTATGTTGATTTTGACCCGCCGGATTGGCGAGGTGCTGCGCATCGGCGACGACGTCGCCATCACGGTGCTCGGCATCAAGGGAAACCAGGTCCGAATCGGTATTGATGCGCCCAAGGATGTCTCCGTGCATCGCGAGGAGATCTATCAGCGCATCAAGAGCGAGACGGACGAAGGCAGCGAAGGCGATCAGTCGTCCTGACCTCGTCCAGTTGTCCCTGCCGACGTGTCGCATGCCCCGAGTCGGGGATGACACGCAGCAGGGCGTTGCAGGGGTGAGCGTCCGACCGGTGGCGGTGGGGCGTTGATTCTTCCCTGCAAAGCCGCTACCATGCGGCGCTTGTTGGAGAGGTGGCCGAGTGGCTGAAGGCGCTCCCCTGCTAAGGGAGTAAGGGGTTGATAGCCCCTTCGAGGGTTCGAATCCCTCTCTCTCCGCCACACGAAGAAAAGCCCCGCCCGGGTTCGCCCGGCGGGGCTTTTTGCTGTCTGACCGGCCGACCCGGCTCCTCAGCCGCCCGGCCGGTTGCGGGCGGCCATCAGCGCCTCGTATTCCTTCGGAGCGAGGATCTGGCGCAGGTCGACGAAGCTGCCACTCGCGAACTCGCGCAGGCCCGGCAGGGCCTCGAGGATGCGTTCGGCGGCGGCTGTCGGCGGCAGGAGGGTCTCGGTACCGCGGGCGGCGTGGATGCGCGTCAGCGCCGGGAAGCGCTCGGTGTCGGGGATGTCGCACAGGGTGTCGATGATGCGCGTGTCGATCAGTCCCGGTGCGATCGCGGCGATGTGGGTATCCGGGAATTCGTGGGCATACAGGCGGCAGAGCATGTTCAGCGTCGCCTTGGACAGGGCGTAGCCGCCCCAGCCGCGGTTGCCCAGCACCGCCGCACCGGATGAGATCGCGACGATCTGGTCGATGGCGATCCCCGAGTCGATCAGCCAGTCGAGGATGATCTTGTTCGACCAGACGTTGATGTCCATGATCTCGCGCAATCGCTCGACCGACAGGCGGCTCATGTCCTCGATTTCACCCAGGATGCCGGCGTTCAGGACCACCAGGTCGAGCCGGTCGACCCCGGCGAGCAACTGATCCAGTGCCGGTCCGATGGCCTCGAAGTCGGCCAGATCGCAGTGGACGTCGACCACCCGGTCGGCGAGTGCGGCACAGCCGCGGCGGCTGCAACCGAACACCCGATAGTCGCGGTCGAGCAGTGCGTGGCTCAGGCCCAGCCCGAGCCCGCTGCTGTTGCCGGTCACCAGTGCGCGCGGTGATCCGTTGCTCATGGAAACCTCCTTCAGCGAATTTCGGCCAGCAGCTGGCGGATCATGCCGTCGGCGCGATTGGCGTAGCCGCCGCCGAAGAGATTGAAGTGATTGAGGACGTGATAGAGATTGTAGAGCGTCTTGCGCGTGCGGTAGCCGGCATCCAGCGGCAGATGGGCCTCGTAGGCGCGGTAGAAGCCCGGGGAAAAACCGCCGAAGAGCTCGGTCATGGCGATCTCGGCCTCGCGGTCCGCCCGGTAGGTGGCCGGATCGAACAGCACCGGGGTGCCGTCGGCCAGCGCGCCGTGGTTCGCCCCCCACATGTCGCCGTGGATCAGCGCGGGGTAGGGGCGGTAGTCGCTGAAGAAGGCGGGCAGGGCGTCGATCAGTTCGCGTGCGGCATCGAGCGTGCGCCCGGAGAGGCCGCGTTCGGCCGCCCAGTCGAGCTGGGGTGCCAATCGCCGCTGCCCGTAGAAGCGGGCCCAGTCGTCGTCCTCGCCGCCCAGCTGGGGCATCGCGCCGATGAAGTTGTCTTCCGGCCAGCCAAAGCTGGCTTGTGGCTCGGCGTGCAGTTCGGCCAATGCCTCGCCCAGTGCCGCATCGTTTACCGGCCCGAGGTCGAGCCATTCCAGCAGCAGGTAGGCGGTGCCGTCGACGCTCCCCGACGCGACCACCTGCGGGGTGCGGATGCGCGTGCCCAGTGCCTCGAGCCCGCGGGCCTCGGCCGGGAACATGCCGTCGCCACGGTCGGGGTGGGTCTTGAGGAAGAGCGGGGCGGCATCGGTATCCAGGCGCGCGGCATCGGCGATGCAGCCGCCGCCGACGGACTGATGTCCCTGCAGTTCCAGGTGCGAGTGCTCGGCCAGCTTTCCCCTCAGCCCCGCGGGGGGCGTGTCGAGATTCTGAATGCCCGCGAGGGCGTCATCGAGCAGTGTCTGAAAGTCGGGTCGGGCAGCCATAGCGTTCGTAGAGCTCTTCCTGCTTGGTTTCAATCCAGTCCTGGACGATCGCGTTGACCTCGCTGGCGGTGCGCCCCTCGGTCTCGATGGGCGGGCCGAAGACAACGTGGATCGTGCCGGGGCGCATGAGAAAGCCTTGCTTGGGCCAGAGGCAACCGGAATCGATGGCCACCGGGATCACCGCGGCCTGCGCATGGACGGCCAGCTTGGCGCCGCCGATCCGGTAATGCGGTTTTGCGCCCGGCCGGGTGCGGGTGCCCTCGGGGAAAATCACCACATCGCGACCCTGGGCAAGTGCCGCCGCCCCTTTTTGCATGATCTCGTCCAGGGCCTTGCGCCCGGCGGCGCGATCGATGGCAATCGCTCCGATGCCCTGGAGACCCTTGCCAAAGATCGGGAGGCGCAGCAATTCGCGCTTGAGCACGAAGGCCGCCAGCCGCAGCACCGTGGGCAGGAACATCGTCTCCCAGGTCGACTGGTGCTTGGGCAGTACGACATTGCCGCCTTCCTTGGGCACCCGGTCGAGTCCCTCGACCTCGTAACGGATACCCGTGACGTGGCGGGCGAGCCATAGGATCGATCGACCGAAGGAGAACAGCCGGTAATAGCGCCGTTCCAGCGGCCGGGTGAGGCTGATCAGCAGCACCGGGATATGCAGGATCAGGGACAGCGTGCCCAGCGCGTAAAAGCAGACCGTGCGCAGCCAGGTGAGGATCATCGGTTGTTTCACGATTGGAGTTGCGAGACGTCGGCGATCGCCAGGAACAGGGCGTTAATCCGCGCCAGCAGCGCCAGGCGGTTGGCCCGCAGCTCGAGATCGTCCGCCATCACCATCACCGAATCGAAGAAGGTATCCACCGGATCACGCAGGGCGGCCAGCCGAGTCAGTGCCTCGGTGTAGTCGCCCTCGGCGATCATCGCCTCGATGCGTGGACCGATCGCGCTGACCGCTTCCCAGAGTCGCTGCTCGGCCGGCTCGTGCAGCAGGGGCTCTTCCACCGTTGCCGGTGCCGGGGTGTCGTTCTTCTTCAGGATGTTGGCGATGCGCTTGTTGGCCGCGGCCAGTGCCTCGGCCTCGGGCAGGGCGATGAAGGCGTTGACCGCCTGCATGCGGCGCTCGAAATCCAGGGGGCGACGCGTGCCGGTCATCGAGACCGCCTGGAAGACATCGCTGCGGATGCCCCGGTCGAGGCTGTAGCGGTTCTGACGCTCGGTGATGAACTCGAACACGCCCAGCACGTGATCACCGGCCTCCGGCACCTTGTCGGTCAACCCCTCGGCGGCCGCGGTGAGCAGTTCATGCAGGTCGAGATCCAGTTGCTGCTCCACCAGGATGCGCAGCACGCCGAGGGCGGCACGCCGCAGGGCGAACGGATCCTTGGCCCCCGTGGGCGCCTGGCCGATGGCGAAGATGCCCATCAGGGTGTCGAGCCGGTCGGCCAGTGCCACCGCCTGCGCCGTGGCATTGCGCGGCAGGTCATCCCCGGCCCGTCGCGGACGGTAGTGATCGTCCAGTGCCACCGCGATCTCGGCGGGATAGCCTTCGTGCTCGGCCAGGTACCGGCCGATGGTGCCCTGCAGGCCGGCGAACTCGCCCACCATCTGGGTCTGCAGGTCGCACTTGGACAGGCGGGCGGCGCGGCGAGCGGCCTGCGGGTCGGTGCCGATCAGTTCGGCGATGGTTTCGGCCAGCCGCTCCAGGCGCACCACCTTGTCGAACACGCTGCCCAGTCGTTTCTGGAAGACCAGGTGCTTGAGCGATTCCAGGTGCGACTCCAGTGGCGTCTTCAGATCGCCCTCCCAGAAGAACATCGCATCCGAGAAGCGCGGCCGGATCACCCGCTCGTTGCCCTGGCGCACTGCCTGGATGTCCCGGCTTTCGATGTTGGCCACAGTGACGAACCAGGGCATCAGCGCGCCGTTGTCATCCAGGACGGGGAAGTACTTCTGGTCGTCCTGCATGGTGTAGATCAGCGCCTCGTGCGGCACTTCGAGGAAGCGCTCCTCGAACTGCCCGGCGACCGCCACCGGCCATTCGACCAGCGCGGTGACCTCGTCCAGCAGGGCGACCTCGATATGCGCCCGGCCACCGGCGGCCTCGGCCGCTGCGAGCACCTGAGCCTCGATGCGGGCCCGGCGCTCGGCGAAATCGGCCAGCACGTGGCCGGAGTCACGCAGCGTGGCGGCGTAGTCGGCCGGTCGCGCCACCGTCAGGGCGTCGGGGTGATGAAAGCGGTGGCCATGGCTGCGGTTGCCGGCGGCATGATCGAACAGGGTGATGTCGACGACCTGCTCGCCGTGCAGGGCGACTACCCAGTGGACCGGGCGAATGAACTCGGCCTTGGAGGTGCCCCAGCGCATCCGCTTTGGGGCGGGGAGCTTGTCCAGCGCGCGCTCGATAATGCCGGGCAGCAGGTCGCTGGCCGCCTGACCGGGCTCGGTGTGGCGGTGGACCAGCCATTCGCCCTTGTCGGTCTTGAGCGTCTCGAGGGTGCCGGGTTCGACGCCGCAGCTGGCGGCAAAGCCGGTCAGGGCCTTGGTGGGGTTGCCGTCGGCATCGAAGGCCGCCTTGACGGCGGGGCCCCGGCGCTCGACCGGCTTGGGCGCGGTCGCGGCGGCCAGGGCGTCGACCAGCACGGCCAGGCGGCGGGGAGCGGCGTAGGCGGTGAGCGTGCCGTGGCTGAGACCGGCCTCGTCCAGTCCGGCGCGGATCTCGTCCTCGAGGGCGTCGCGCAGGGTGGTCAGGGCCTTGGGTGGAAGCTCCTCGGTGCCCAGTTCGAAAAGAAAGTCCGCCGTGTCAGTCATGAAAGTCCGTACCTGTTGGCAATGCGTAGTCTTTGTGGCCCGTCGGGCCGTGTACCTGTCTCGTGGCCCGTGTCGTGCCGTTCAGTCGCCGCTCTGGGCCGCCATGGGGAAGCCCAGCGCCTCGCGGGCCGCGTAGTAGCGCTCGGCGACCGCGCGGGCCATGGTGCGCACCCGCAGGATGAAGCGCTGGCGTTCCGTGACCGAGATAGCGCGACGGGCATCGAGCAGGTTGAAGGCATGCGAAGCCTTGAGCACCTGCTCGTAGGCCGGCAGAGGCAGGTCGGCCTCCACCAGCCGCAGGCATTCGCCTTCAGCGTGATCGAAATGCTGGAACAGGAATGCCGTGTCGGCATGCTGGAAGTTGTAGGTCGACTGCTCGACTTCGTTCTGGTGGTAGACGTCGCCGTAGGTGATTACCCCGGCATCCGAACGGGCCCACACCAGGTCGTAGACGTTCTCCACGCCCTGCAGATACATCGCCAGGCGCTCCAGGCCATAGGTGATCTCGCCCGAGACCGGATCGCAGTTCAGCCCGCCGACCTGCTGGAAGTAGGTGAACTGGGTCACCTCCATGCCGTTGAGCCAGACCTCCCAGCCCAGACCCCATGCTCCCAGGGTGGGCGACTCCCAGTTGTCCTCGACGAAGCGTATGTCGTGGGTCAGCGGGTCGAAGCCCAGCCGCGTCAGCGACTCCAGGTAGAGATCCTGGATATTGTCCGGCGAGGGCTTCAAGAGCACCTGGAACTGGTAGTAATGCTGCAGCCGGTTGGGGTTGTCGCCGTAACGACCGTCGGTGGGTCGGCGCGACGGCTGCACGTAGGCCGCGCGCCACGGCTCGGGGCCGATGGAGCGCAGGAAGGTGGCCGGATGGAACGTGCCGGCGCCCACTTCGATGTCCAGTGGCTGCAGGACCGCGCAACCCTGCTCGGCCCAGAAGCTCTGCAAGGCCAGGATCAGGCCCTGGAAGGTCGACAGGTCGAAGCGCGTTTCGATGGAAGGCTGACTCATGAGAATACTTGTGTAGATCGTGTCTGGACGCGGCCCGTATCGGGTCGAACGCAAAGCGGCCATAGTATACCGATGGGCGGTGGGTCTGCACGGGTGAGTACCCGTCGAAGGGATGGGTGCCCTGGCGCCTGGTACGGACGAGTGCGTTGGTGGAGGACTGCGAATCTGACGCGGCTTCTCCCCCGATTGAGATGAAATGCCCGGCGCGCTAATCTGGACCGCGACCAAGCCGAGCGCCCTGGTCGCGACTGATGCGTTCAGGGTTTGGGGCAGGGAGCGTCGCTGACAAAGACTGGCCGTGATGGCTGGCCCGGCAGCGAATGGAGGGTTACAGCCATGGATTTAGGCCGTTACATCGACGTGGGAAGGTCGCGATGGGAAAGCGCGGCTAGCGGGCTATGCCCCGCTGCCGAGCAACGCATCAACCGGGCTGCGCACAGCGGACCCGCCGCGCTGAAGCACGTGGGTATAGATCTGCGTGGTCTTGACGTCGTTGTGCCCCATCAGCTCCTGCACGGTGCGTATGTCGTAACCCGCTTCCAGCAAGTGGGTGGCAAAGCTGTGCCGCAAAGCATGAGGCGTTGCTCGCTTGCGAATACCGGACGCCCGCACCGCCTGCTTGAACGCCCGCTGAAGCCGCGATGGATCGTTGTGATGCCGCTTGACGCGGCCGGAGACCGGATCCACCGCACGGTTCGCGGAAGGAAGCAGATACCACCAGCCGGGGTCCGTACCCGCATTGGGATACTTGCGCGCCAGCGCGCGGGGCAACGAGACTTCTCCGAATCCATCGGCAAGGTCCGCGTCCCGCACTCGGGCGGACTCGCCGACCTGCTGCTGAAGACTGACCGTCAGGGAATCCGGGAGCGGCACGAAACGGTCCTTGCCGCCCTTCCCGCTACGGACCACGACCTGCCGATACCCGAAGTCAAGGTCCTGCACCCGCAATCGCAGGCATTCGGCGACGCGAAGCCCCGTCCCGTACATCAGGCTTGCCATCAGCCAATAGCGGCCGGTCATCCGCGTCAGGACGGAGGCAACCACCTCGCGGCTGAGCACCACCGGAACCCGTGCCGGTTGCCTGGCCGGAACCACGTCTTCTATCCAGTCGATCTCGACCTCCAGCACCTGCTTGTAGAGAAAGAGAATCGCGCTCAAGGCCTGGTTCTGCGTGGAGGCCGCCACGTTACGTTTCGTGGCAAGATGCGTCAGAAATTGCTCCACCTCCGCCTTTCCCATCTCCTTAGGGTGTCTTTTGCCCGAAAACAGGATGAAAAACCGAATCCAGTAGACGTACGTTTGCTCGGTTCGGTAGCTGTAATGCAGTCGCCGGATCCGGTCCCTGACCTGTTGCAGCAGGCGTGGCGGACGCCGCGTCGCCGGTTGTCATGGTGCGTTCCCTCGCGCCGAGATGGGTGCTGTATTTTTATACACCATCCGAGAAGGGTCGCGCAAACCCTGCGCCGGGCCTGAGGCCTTGGGGTGCGTAAATAACGGATGTGGCCGACGTTTTTCGTGGCCCGGGCGCGGCCTTATGCGGCGGATGCGCCGCATAAGGCGTTATCTTGCGGAACCGCCGCATAAAGTAGCTCGAGAGCCTCTCGGTCCTTGTTACAAGCCGTTGATATTGCGTGTTTTCCTGCCTCGGAAGCTGGAGGAGGCGGAGTGTTATGCTGCGCTTGGGCCGTTCATTTATAGTTAGCAATGATAGTGAATTCAAATGAAAAGGATTAAGGCAAGCGCTCAAGCCACAGGCATAAAGTATGCCTGTGCGATCCTCTTTTTGATTGTTTCTTTCGGTTGTGCTTATAAGAATCAAAAAATAACAGGCAAGGTCGTAGATGAGTCTGATGTTGGATTGAGTAGTGTATCTGTTACGGCTTGCTACTCAGGATGGGGATGGTCATCAGCAGGGTATTTAGTGTGGGACAAGGTTTATTGTTCGAAGCCAGTTTTAACTAACGATTATGGGCGATATGTTGTATATTTTAAAGGACCTGATTCTTTACGCCTAAGGGCAAAAAAAAGTGGTTGGATTCAGACGCAGGATTTTAATGCCACGGATTCCCAAATTACTTTAATCAAGAAAGAGGTATATAACGAAAGAAATAGGGCTGAAGCAAGTTTGCGTGAAAAAGATTTCCGAAAGCGATCATTGAATGAGTCAGCCAGTAAATATTATTGCCGTGTTATTTTATATAGAAGTCGGTCAATAGATTTGAACTATCAAGGGGGTGTCTTATCAGTAGTACCGACCCTTCTTAAAGGTGATGATCGCAGTGATGTTATTTTTGCAGTAAAGGGGGCAACCATGGCCACTCACTCCTTAGCAAATGAAATTGTTTTTAAAATTAATGGGCAAACGATAAACAGAAGATTCTCATTCAGGCCGGGCGATAAATACTGCGAACCCAATATTAATTTTATTTTCTCAAGCATCCCATATTTACATTTGGAGCCAGATAAAAGAATTGAAGCTCTTGTCCCGAGTATTCGTGCCAAGTTCGACATGCAAACATGGAATCTTTTGGCGGATCAATAATTGCGTGTCTGCTAACAAACAAATTAACTCAGATGCAAATTCCGCTGCACTCCATTTGCACTGGTTATTTGCATCGTTATGCGTCTATCGGGATCTGAATGCTGAAATTACTGTCCTGGGTCGAGCTACTGCTATCAGTATCATTACTGCTGGTGGCATTCTGGGCGGGGTTGGGAAGCTGCGAAGGTCGACCATATGGCTATGATTGTGAGGCTTGGTTTATTTTCGGAGTAAACCTTTTCCTTCCCGTTGGATCGCTCGGTGTTGTTTGCTCGGTTTGGTCGTTAAAGCGCGGATCTTGGGGCCCCCAATACGGGTTCGTTGCAGGGTGCTTGGCTGTCATGGCTTACTGGTGGCTGCATGCATAGCGGGCCAACACATAACAAGGCGCATCAATACGCGGCCGATGGCCGCCGGACGCCCTTTACATTCCGGCTGTGCCTCCATTACAAGGGCGCCGTTGTGCGCTGGCGTTATACCCTATAGCGGAGATGCAGAATGAAGCGAATACTATTGTCTCTTTTGTGTTTGATGATCTTTTTAGCATTAGCACTTCAGGTGACTGAATTTGGCTATAAGCCGCTTTATTGGGTCCCTATGGGAGTATTTATAAGTCTCACCTATGGCACCGTAATAGGAATTCCATTATTGGTATCTATATACGGGTTGCTGCCTCTTCTGATAGCCACCATTATCATTGGGGTTACAATTTATGGGTTCATAAACCAAAAATCTATCTATGGCCAAGTTTTAGCTGTTGTTGGTACAGTTTCATGGGTTTTGCTTGGGGCTTATGGTCTCGGTCATGGTGGTTAAAATTGCCAAGCCTTTGAGTTTTTTAGTGGTGGCTTGGCATAACAATCGGGTCGTACTGACGCCTGGCGGCGCAGCACACCAAAGTGTTAGCCGTAAGGAGGTTTGATGCCAACTAGGCACGAAATTGCCAGAGCTCTTGAGTCAATTTTTTCTGGCAGTTCTCACCTAAAGGACTCCTTTCCAGATCGCCAATTTACGATTGATGGGCGATTAGTCGGTGATGTTGGTGAAGTGATAGCGGCAATGGTATATGAGATCGAACTCGATGAAGTATCTCAGCCTATTCGCGATGGGACAGCATCAAATGGTGGGCGCGTCCAGATTAAGGCCACTTTCCAAGATGCTCTTACTTTCAAAACCGTTCCCGAATACTACTTGGGCATCAAGATCAATCCGAATGGTACATTTGAAGAGATCTATAATGGTCCAGGTCAGCCCATTTTTGATCACTACGCGCACCGTTCGGGAATTGGTCAGAAACTGCTCCGATTCCCGAATGAGCAGCTGAAAGCATTGGCGGCACAAATTCCTGATGACCAGCGAATTTTCGAGCGGAGCGGCTAACAATCGCAGGCACGGCGACGCCCATTACATTGCGCCTCCGGCTCCATTCCATGGGCCGCATGCTGCGGGCGTTAGGTGCAAGGGCCTGGCAGATCGACCGCTCTTTTTGCGAAACAGATCTGGCTATCACGTGTTGATTCCTTCGTCGCCCCACCGGCAGTTGGAGGTGGGTGCATCAGACATAGTCGTAATGGCCACCCAGGGCAAAGATGTAGACGGATGTGTCGTCGAACTTATAGAAGATCCGGTCTCGTCGGGACAGGCGTCTGGACCATAGACCGGAGAGGTTGTGGCGCAGGGGTTCCGGTTTGCCCGAGCCCACCGTGGGGTCGTCGCAGCGGATGAGTTCGCGGATGATCTTCCTGGCGGTCTCGTGCAGCTTTCGGTCTTTTCGGAGCATGGTTTCGTGCGCCTCCCAGGTCCTGCCCTCAAATACCAGTGATCTCATCCATCTGCTCTTGGGTCGGTTCGTATCCCCGGCGCGCGTCGTGCGTTGCGGTAGAGTCGGCGATCTGCTGCATCAGCTTGCTGTTCTGCAGGACGTAAAGGGTTTCCTGTTCACGCTCCCAGTCCTCGGCGCTCATGACGACGAAGTCCTCTCCCGACCGCCGGGTGACCCGGAGCGGTTTGTGTGTGCCCAGGCACTGGTCGACCATTCGTTTCAGGTTGTCCCTGAACTTGTTTACGCTGACCGTATCCATCTCGATGACCCTGTATCGTACGGAGTTTCCGTACGATAAATAGCGCGGACGACTTGCTTTGGCGCAATGCGTGAGGCAGTTGCGAGCTTTGTCATGTGTCAACACCCGGTAGCTGCGCCCCCGCCCCCAGCCGTGCTACCGTTTCCCGCCTGACCCACACCAGAACTCCGAACACCCCATGGATATTCGCGAAGCCATTGCCCGTACCGTCGACCGCCACGATCTGAGCCGCGAGCAGATGTACGCGGTCATGCATCAGATCATGGCCGGCGAGGCGACGCCGGTGCAGGTGGCCGGCTTCATGGTCGCCTTGCGCATGAAGGGCGAGACCATCGAGGAAATCACCGCGGCCGCCAACGTGATGCGTGAGCTGGCGGTGGGCGTGCAGGTGGATGTCGCACACCTGGTGGATATCGTGGGCACCGGCGGGGATGGCTCGGCGCTGTTCAATGTCTCCACCGCCGCGAGCTTCGTCGTCGCCGCGGCCGGCGGGCACGTCGCCAAGCACGGCAACCGCTCGGTCACCAGCCGATCGGGCAGCGCCGACATGCTCGAGACCGCGGGCGTGAACCTCGAGGTCGACAGTGATTGCGTTGCCCGCTGCGTGCGCGAGCTGGGCATCGGCTTCATGTTCGCCCCGCGACATCATGGGTCGATGCGCCATGCCGCGGTGCCCCGCAAGGAACTTGGGGTGCGGACCCTGTTCAATGTGCTCGGTCCCCTGACCAATCCGGCGGGCGCGCCGGCCATGCTGCTGGGTGTCTACAGCGAGGAATGGCTCGAGTCGCTGGCGGAAGTCATGCATCGCCTGGGGGCGCACCACGTGCTGGTGGTGCACAGCCACGACGGGCTGGACGAGATTTCCCTGGCCGAGGCCACCGAGGTGGCCGAGCTCAAGGATGGTTCGATCCGGCGGTACCGCGTCGAACCCGAGGATTTCGGCATGGCGCGCCAGCCGCTGGACCGCCTAATCGTCGATGGCCCGGAGCAGAGCGTGGCCTGCGTGCGCGCCGCCCTGGGTGGCGAGCCCGGCCCGGTTGCGGACATGATCGCGCTCAACGCCGGGGCGGCCATCTACGCCGCGGGCCTGGCCGAGGACCTGGTGGCGGGCGTGGCCACCGCTCAGCGCCTGCTCGCCGAAGGGCGCGGGCTCGAACGACTCGAGCGACTGATTGCCATGACCCAGCACTGCGATGCCTGAACTCGGCGCGGGGACGCCCCGTGGCCGTGATATCCACCCGAAACCTGCCGTGACCGCCGTGACCGATACCCCCGATATTCTGAAAAAGATCATTGCCCGAAAGCGCGTCGAGGTGGCCGCTGCCCGCCAGGTGACGCCACCGGCGCGGATGGAGGAGCTGGCCCTGGCCGCCGATCGGCCGCGGGGCTTTGAGCGCGCCATCGAGACCCGCGTGGCCGAGAAGCGCCCGGCGGTGATCGCCGAGATCAAGCAGGCCTCGCCCAGCCGGGGCGTGTTGCGCGATCCCTTCGACCCCGTCGCTATCGCCAAGAGCTATCAGAAAGGGGGTGCGGCCTGCCTGTCGGTGTTGACCGACCGGGACTTCTTCCGCGGGGATGCCGAATACCTCAAGGCCGCGCGAGCGGCCTGCCGCCTGCCCGTCCTGCGCAAGGACTTCATGATCGCGCCCTTCCAGATTGACGAGGCGCGGGCCATGGGTGCCGACTGCGTACTGCTGATTGCCGCCGCGCTGGACGACGAGACCATGCATGCCCTGCACGACCGTGCCCGCCACTGGGGCATGGATGTGCTGGTCGAGGTGCATGATCACGACGAGTTGTTGCGTGCCCTGCAACTCGACACCCGCCTGATCGGGATCAACAATCGCGATTTGCGCGATTTCGAGGTCAGTCTCGACGTCACCCTCGAGCTGCTGCACGACATTCCGGACGATCGTCTGGTGGTGACCGAAAGCGGCATCCTCGACGTGGCCGACGTGCGACGCATGCGGAAGCACGACGTGCACGCCTTCCTGGTTGGCGAGGCGTTCATGCGCGCCGAGGATCCCGGCGAGGCGCTGGCGGAACTGTTCGAACTCAAACGGTCTTAAGGAATGGCAATGCAAGCACGAGTGAAATGGGTCGACGGCATAGCCTTCATGGCCGAGGCCGACAGCGGTCACGCTCTGGTCATGGACGGCGCCCCGGAGATCGGGGGGCGCAATGCCGGCGCTCGGCCGATGGAAATGGTGTTGATGGGGCTGGGCGGCTGCACCGCCATCGACGTGATGATGATCCTGGGCAAGCAGCGCCAGCCGGTCGAGGACTGCTGGATCGAGCTCTCGGCCGAACGGGCCGAGGGCAAGGCCCCCAAGGTGTTCACCCGTATCCATACCCACTATGTGGTGGTGGGCGAGGGGCTCGACCCGAAGAAGGTCGAGCGCGCCGTGAATCTCTCGGCGGACAAGTACTGTTCCGTCTCGGCGATGCTGCGCGACTCGGTGGAACTGACCCACGACTTCGAGGTCCGAGAGCCGGACTAGGGAAACTCTGCACGATTCGATGACGTCTCTGCGGGACCTCCAAGGGACTAGGTGCAAGGCGCAGCTCGCCGTGAAGGGCCGTCGCCCTTTACAAGGGCTGTAACGCCGCAGATGGGCCATTGGAGGCCCGCCCGGACGGGGCACGCGGGTTTGCCCGCACTCGGCGTTGCCGTCCCTCGACGGGCAATGAGCCCGTCTTCGGTCCGGCGCCTTGATTGCGGGCAAACCCGCGTGCTAGAGATGCCATCGAATCGTGCAGAGTTTCCCTAGCCGTGGTCGTGTCGCCACAGTCGCCGCGGGTCCGCCTCCCGAGCGCCTCCCGAGGCGTGGCAAAAGCGCGAATGGCGGTTTACACTTCGCCGCAATCAACAAGCGTCGGCCGCCGGATGGCCGACCAGCACGACGACGCCCGGCCGCAAGCGGCCGGGCGCTTTGTTTGTATCAGGGGGTAATTATGGGTGAGCCGTCGGTGACCTTGCACGGGTTCAACAATCTCAGCAAGACATTGAGCATGTCGATATTCGACATCTGCTATGCCAAGACCCGGGCGCAGGTCAACGAGTACATCGGTTATATCGACGAGGTATACGATGCGGACCGGCTCACCCAGATTCTCACCGACGTCACCGAGATGATTGGGGCGAATATCCTCAATGTCGCCCGGCAGGATTACGAGCCGCAGGGGGCCTCGGTCACCATTCTGATCTCGGAGGAGCCGGTGATCGCCGAGGGGATCGACTACCACGAGGAGCCCGGCCCGCTGCCGGGGGACGGCGCGGGAACCCGCGAGTCGGTGGTCGCTCACCTCGACAAGAGTCACATCACCGTGCACACCTATCCGGAAAGCCATCCGGATAACGGCATCTCTACCTT
>JAABTF010000044.1 GCA_011389965.1 Halothiobacillus sp. | reverse complement strand
CAGTTCCGCCCAGCGGTCCCGGAAGACCGCGAGACCATTGCGCACGCTCTCCGCTCGCGTCGCGCCACCGCACACCTGCAAAAGCGGCACGCCATGGCGGCCGGCGGAATCCACGGCATCGGCCGGGATATCATCGGCGGCGACCAGCACGACCCCAGCCAGGCCGGGCAAACCAGCGAACCGCCCCAGGGTGATATCGAGGATCGAGCGTCCGCCGATTTTCATGTACTGCTTGGGCGTGTCGCTGCACATGCGCCGACCAAAGCCAGCCGCCGGCAACACCAGCCACCATCGATCGGCCGCCGGCGGTGTGGGCGCCCGCGTCTGCCCGCCCTGCCCGGTCATGAGCACACCGGACCGGGCGGCATTTCCCGGCGGGGGCGGAGGTCCACACCGACACCGGGCAAGCAAGGCGGGCAAGACGGACGGCCATCAATCATCCGGGAGAAACCGCGGCGTGGGAGGCGCATTCAGCAGCGAGGGCGTGATGGTATCGGGCCGAACCGCTTCGATCACCTGGTAGAAATGCTCGTCGTGGCGCACGAACCCCAGACTCAGGCGCGCCTGGGCCTCTACCGCATCCACGCCCTGGCGCAGACTCACGACCTCCGCCGCGAGGACATCATTGCGGCGCTCCAGACGGTCCCGCTCGGCCTCCAGCACATGGAGACGCGCCTGCTTGGCCTGCACCGCCCCCACCGAGGCGTCACCCAGCCAGACCCGCCACTGCAGGCCGGCAAACATCAGCACCAGGACCAGGGTGAGCCAGCGCATTCGATCGGGCGCGTCAGCGCCTTACTGACCGAAGGCCGCGCGACCCGGGAAACGGGCACGGCTACCGAGACGTTCCTCGATACGCAACAACTGGTTGTACTTGGCAATCCGGTCGGACCGTGACAACGAACCGGTCTTGATCTGGCCGGCGTTGGTCGCCACCGCCAGATCGGCGATGGTGGTGTCCTCGGTCTCGCCCGAACGGTGGGAGACGACGTTGGTGTAGCCGTTCTCCTGCGCCAGGCGCATGGCGGCCAGCGTCTCGGTCAGGGTGCCGATCTGGTTGACCTTCACCAGCATGGAGTTGGCGATCTTGCGCTCGATGCCCTCGCGCAGGATCTTCTCGTTGGTGACGAACAGGTCGTCGCCCACCAGCTGGCACTTGTCGCCGAGGCGCTCGGTCAGGAGTGCCCAGCCATCCCAGTCGTCCTCGGCCATGCCGTCCTCGATCGAGAGGATCGGGTACTTCTCGACCCACTCGGCCAACAGGTCGACCATGCCGGCGGCATCCAGCGTGCGGTTCTCGCCGGTCAGGACGTACTTGCCGTCCTTGATGTATTCGGAGCTCGCCGCGTCCAGACCCAGGAACACGTCCTTGCCCGGGGTGTAGCCGGCCATCTCGATGGCCTCCATGATGGCCTCGATTGCCGCCTCGTTGGACGGCAGGTCAGGGGCGAAGCCGCCCTCGTCGCCGACGGCCGTGGAAAGACCACGTGCGGCCAGCACCTTCTTCAGCGCGTGGAACACCTCGACGCCATAGCGCAGTGCCTCGGAGAAGCTCGGCGCGCCGGCCGGGATAATCATGAACTCCTGCATGTCGATGGAGTTGTCGGCGTGCTCGCCGCCGTTGATGATGTTCATCATCGGCACCGGCAGGGTCACCGCCTCAGAACCACCGAGGTAGGAAAACAGCGGCTCGCCGCGCTCGAGTGCACCGGCCTGGGCGGCGGCCAACGAGACCGCCAGGATGGCGTTCGCACCCAGCCGCGACTTGTTCTCGGTGCCGTCGAGATCGATCATCTTGTTGTCGATGTCCGAAAGCGAGTGCACGTTCATGCCCTTTACGGCCTCATTGATCTCGCCGTTGACGTTGGCGACCGCGCCGGTCACGCCCTTGCCAAGATAACGGTTCTTGTCGCCGTCGCGCAGCTCGATCGCCTCGCGCGCGCCGGTGGAGGCGCCGGAAGGCACGATCGCCCGCCCCACGACTCCACCGGCCAGGTGAACCTCGGCCTCGACGGTCGGGTTGCCGCGTGAATCGATGACTTCGCGTGCGTGCACTCGCTCAATGGCTGCCATGCAATTTCTCCTAAATGTGCCAGTTCGGTGTCGGTTCTTGTTGCCCACGAACTTACGCCCGTGGACTGATTAGATTTTTGTTCTGCCGGCACATGGCGCCGGCCAGACGTCAGTTGGAGATGCCCAGTCGGCCGTTCTCCGGGAAGCCCGAGGCCTTTACCGTGCGGTCCAGCGTGGTCAAGGTCAGCAACAGGTCGGCCATCTCATCCAGAGGCCAGGCGTTGGGCCCGTCGGACAGCGCCTTGGCCGGATCCGGGTGCGTCTCCATGAACAGCCCGGAGATGCCCGCGGCGACGGCCGCGCGCGCCAGCACCGGCACGAACTCGCGTTGGCCGCCCGAAGCCGTGCCCTGCCCGCCCGGTTGCTGCACCGAATGGGTGGCGTCGAAAACCACCGGCGCGCCGGTCTGGCGCATGATGGCCAGTCCGCGCATGTCCGAGATCAGGGTGTTGTAACCGAACGAGACACCGCGCTCGCAGACCATGACCTGATCGTTGCCCACCTCGCGGGCCTTGTCCACCACGTTGGCCATGTCCCAGGGGGCGAGGAACTGGCCCTTCTTGATGTTCACGGGCTTGCCCTGACGGGCCACGTTCTGAATGAAGTTGGTCTGCCGGCAGAGGAATGCCGGGGTCTGCAGCACGTCGACCACCGAGGCGACTTCCTCCAGCGGCGTGTCCTCATGCACGTCGGTGAGCACCGGCAGACCGAACTCGCGCTTGACGTCCTCGAGGATCGCCAACCCCTTTTCCAGGCCCGGGCCGCGGAAGCTCTGGGTGGAAGATCGGTTGGCCTTGTCGAAGGAACTCTTGTAGATCAGCCGGATACCGGCCGTTTCTGCCATTTCCTTCAAGCGACCCGCGGTCTCCTGTGCCAGGTCGTGCGATTCGATCACGCAGGGACCGGCGATCAGGAACAGCGGCTGATCCAGTCCCACCTCGAAGTCGAGCAGTTTCATTGTCATTCGTTGTCCATGGCCTCGGATTTGCCGACCCGCTGGGTATGGGCCGCGTTGACGAAGGCGATGAACAGCGGGTGCCCATCGCGCGGCGTGGAACGAAATTCGGGGTGGAACTGGCAGGCAAAGAAGAACGGATGGTCCGGCAGCTCGACCGTCTCGACCAATTCGTTCTCCACCGACCAGCCGGCGAACACCATGCCGGCGTCCGCCAGGGGCTTTTTATAGCCGTTGTTGAATTCGTAGCGATGGCGATGGCGCTCGCTGATCTCGTCGCTACCGTAGATGCGGTGAGCCAATGTGCCCGGTTCGATGCGACACCGCTGGGCGCCCAAACGCATGGTGCCACCCAGGTCGGCGTCTTCGCCCCGCTCGATGCGATTGCCCTGCTCGTCACGCCATTCGGTGATCAGGGCAATGACGGGCTGGTCGGCCTCGCGATCGAACTCGGTCGAGTGCGCCCCTTCCAGACCAGCCACGTGGCGCGCGTACTCGATCACGGCCACCTGCATGCCGAGGCAGATACCCAGGTAGGGCTTGCCGCTTTCTCGGGCGTAGCGCACCGCGGCGATCTTGCCCTCCACCCCGCGCGAACCGAAACCGCCCGGCACCAGGATGGCGTCCATTTCCTCCAGACGCCCCACCCCGTCGTGCTCGAACGACTCGGAATCGAAATAGTGGATATTGACGCGCGTGCGGGTCTGAATCCCGGCGTGCAGCAATGCCTCGTTGACACTCTTGTAGGCATCCACCAGATCGACGTACTTGCCCACCATGGCGATATCGACGATGCGGTCCGGCTTGGTCTGTGCCTCGACCACGCGATCCCACTCGGTCAGATCGGCCGGCCCGGCGCTGATGTGCAGCTTCCTGAGGACGGTCTCGTCGAGCTTCTGGGCGTGAAGCAGGCGCGGGATGCGGTAAATCGTGTCCGCATCGATCGCCGATATGACGGCGTCGTGCTCGACGTTGGTGAACAGCGCGATCTTGCGGCGCTCTTCCTCGGGCAGCGGCACCTCGGCGCGGCAGACCAGCACATCCGGCTGGATACCGATCGAGCGCAACTCCTTGACCGAATGCTGCGTGGGCTTGGTCTTAACCTCCCCGGCCGCCTTGATATAAGGCACGAGGGTCAGGTGCATGAAGATGGCGCGATCACGCCCCATTTCCACGCCCAGCTGGCGAATCGCCTCGAGGAACGGCAGGGACTCGATGTCCCCGACGGTGCCGCCGATCTCGATCAGGGCCACGTCGTAGCCCTTGGAGCCCTCGACCACGCGACGCTTGATCTCGTCGGTGACGTGCGGGATCACCTGGACGGTGCCGCCCAGGTAGTCACCGCGGCGCTCGCGCCGAATCACCGTCTCGTAGACCCGCCCGGTGGTGAAGTTGTTACGACGCCCGACTGGCGAACGCACGAATCGCTCGTAATGGCCGAGATCGAGATCCGTTTCCGCACCGTCGTCGGTGACGAACACCTCCCCGTGCTGGAACGGGCTCATCGTGCCGGGATCGACATTGATGTAGGGATCGAGCTTCATCAGGGTCACGCGCAGACCACGCGACTCCAGCAAAGCGCCCAGTGAGGCGGCAGCGATACCCTTGCCCAGTGATGAAACGACACCACCGGTAACGAAGACGAACTTGGTCATTCACGAACCATATCGAGAGGAGGTTGATGGCGGACCGGCAGGCCCTTACAAGCCCCAAATCTTACCGCAAACCCCTTCTCCCGGCAATCTGGCGGCCGGCAGCCGAGCCCCTGCCGGCCGACCGGCCCGCCCGCTCGGCAAATCACCGATCCATCCGCTATCTTCCTTGCAGCCATGCCGCGACAAAGCCGCCCTGGAGAGTCCCGCGCGGGCACCCTCCCACTCGCGCACCCCAAAGCCTGCAATCCACTCAGACCGGAAGACCATCGACCCATGACTCAACCCGACAACCGTGCACAGGAACGAGAGGACGAGATCACTCGACTGGTATTTGACGTTTCCCGACTCTGGCGGGGCCAGGTCAACGAAACACTGGCCCGATTTGATCTGACGGCCTCGGCCTGGGCGGTTCTGCGCATCCTGCGTGACGAGGGTGACGGCCGCACGCAGAAGGAGCTTGCCGGCGAGCTGGGCATTGAAGGCCCCACGCTGGTCAAGCTGCTCGACGGGCTGGAAAAGGGGGAGTGGATCGAGCGGCGCCTCTCGGAGACCGACCGTCGCGCCAAGACCATCTGGCGACTGCCCAGCGCCGCCCCGCGCATGGAATCGGCCGATCAGGCCCTGGCCGAGTTTCGCCACCGGGTAATCGGTGAGCTGGACGAACAGGAAAAGCGCGACTACATCGCCTTGAGCCGAAAGGTGCGCGATCGCTTGAAAAACCTTTAGCCCTCCTGCCGGCTGAAATATCGCAGATCCACCCGACTGGGCTGGCGATCACGCGGCCTGATCCGGCATAATTTTGCAAAGCGCGGCGGCATCCGGCAGCCTTCGCCCATCCGGCGGGCAGCCCGGGTTGCCGACGGACGCACCACGACAGGACCCTGCCCGCTTTACACCGCCGAGGTTCGACGAGGCCGACATGCCCCGCAAGTTTTTTCGTCGACTGACACCCAACCGGAGCCGGATCGTCGACCAGCCGGTTCTCAAGCCAGTGGCGCAGTTTCTGGGCGACCCGAACATCTGGCACCTCAATCGCCGCTCGGTCTCCGGTGGCGTGGCTCTGGGCCTGTTCATCGCCTTCATACCCCTGCCCGGCCAGATGTTGATTGCCGCCGTCTTCGCGCTGGCCATGCGGGTAAATATCGCGCTGGCCGTGGCGATGGTCTGGGCCACCAACCCCATCACCATCCCTCCACTCCTGTGGCTGGCCTACCAGATCGGCGCCATGCTCACCGGCGCGGCACTGGCCCCACCTACCGGCGAGATGAGCATCGGCTATGCCATGAGCCAGCTGCCGGCCATCTGGTTGCCGCTGGGTGTTGGCCTGCTGACGCTGTCCTTCATCAGCTCGCTGTTGGGCTTCGCCATCATCCGCCTGTTGTGGCGGCTGCACATCTCGGCCCACAAGCGCCGCCGGCGGGCCCAACGCTTCCTGCGTTTCCGCCAGCATCAGCGGGACCGCGACAAGACGAATGGCCATGAAGATCGAGGCTGAATGCCGCTGACCGGCCCCGCCTCTGCCCAGCCCCGCTCTACGTTATACTGCCGCCCACTTCATTCACCCCATCGGCCCAGCATTCGCCTTGGCCGATTGACGACACCGTGCCGCTCATGACATCGATTGACCGAGATCACCCCGTTTTCGACCAGCTCCGTGACCTGATGCGCCAGCGCATCCTGGTGCTCGACGGCGCCATGGGCACCATGATCCAGAACGCCCAGCTCAACGAAGACGATTTCCGCGGCGAGCGATTCGCGGACTGGCCGGTCGACCTCAAGGGCAATAACGACCTGCTGGTCCTGACCCGCCCCGACGTGATTGCGGACATCCATCGTCAGTACCTGGATGCCGGCGCGGACATTATCGAGGCGAACACCTTCTCGGCCACGCGCATCGCCATGGCCGACTACCGAATGGAAGAACTCTCGCGGGAGATCAACGTGGTCGCCGCGCAGATCGCGCGCCGGGCGGCCGATGCCAAGACGGCCGAGACCCCCGACAAGCCACGCTTCGTCGCCGGCATCCTCGGGCCGACCAACCGCACCGCCTCGATCTCGCCGGACGTCAACGACCCCGGCTACCGCAACACCAGCTTCGACGAGTTGGTCGAGGCCTACCGCGAATCCGCCGAGGCGCTGATCGAGGGCGGGGTCGACATCTTCCTGATCGAGACCATCTTCGACACGCTCAATGCCAAGGCGGCGGTGTTCGCGCTCGAGGAGTTGTTCGTCGACCATGGGCAACGGTGGCCGGTGATGATCTCGGGCACGATCACCGATGCCTCCGGGCGCACGCTGTCGGGCCAGACCACCGAGGCCTTCTACAACAGCCTGCGCCACGCCCGGCCGCTGTCGATCGGCCTGAACTGCGCGCTGGGCCCCGACCTGCTGCGCCAGTACGTCGCCGAGCTCTCGCGGCTGTGCGAGTACGCCGTGTCCGCCCACCCGAACGCCGGCCTGCCCAACGAGCTGGGCGAGTACGACCTGGAGGCCGACCCGATGGCCGCCTCCATCGGCGAATGGGCAGAAGCAGGCTTGCTGAACATCATTGGCGGCTGCTGCGGCACCACGCCGGCGCATACCGCCGAGATGGCCCGCCGCGTCGAAGGCGTGGCACCGCGCAAGCCCCGGACCCTGGAGTCGGCGTGCCGGCTGTCGGGCCTCGAGCCCTTCAACATCACCCCCGACTCGCTGTTCGTCAACATCGGCGAGCGCACCAACGTCACCGGCTCGGCGCGCTTCCGCCGCCTGATCAAGGAAGGCGACTACGACACCGCCCTGGATGTCGCCCGCCAACAGGTGGAAAACGGCGCGCAGATGGTCGACGTAAACATGGACGAAGGCCTGATCGACGGCGTCGAGGCGATGCAGCGCTTCCTCAACCTGGTGGCCGCCGAGCCCGACATCTCGCGCGTGCCGATCATGATCGACTCGTCGAAGTTCGAGGTGATCGAGGCGGGTCTCAAGTGCGTCCAGGGCAAGGCGGTGGTCAACTCGATCTCGCTCAAGGAAGGCGAGGAATCGTTTCTCGAACAGGCGCGCACCGTGCAGCGCTACGGCGCTGCCGCCGTGGTGATGGGGTTTGACGAAGATGGCCAGGCCGACAGCCTCGAGCGTCGTCAGGAAATCGCCCAGCGGGCCTATGACCTGCTGATCGGCATCGGCTTCCCGCCCGAAGACATCATCTTCGACCCCAACATCTTCGCCATTGCCACCGGCATCGAGGAGCACAACAACTACGCGGTCGACTTCATCGAAGGCACACGCTGGATCAAGCAAAACCTCCCGCACGCGCTGGTCTCCGGCGGGGTCTCCAACGTCTCGTTCTCCTTCCGCGGCAACGAGGCGGTACGCGAGGCGATCCACAGCGTGTTCCTCTACCACGCCACGCAGGCGGGCATGGACATGGGCATCGTCAATGCCGGCCAGCTCACCGTGGTCGACGAGATCCCCGACGAACTGCGCGAGGCGGTCGAGGACATCGTGCTCAATCGCCGCAGCGATGCCACCGACCGGATGCTGGACATCGCCGATCGCTACCGCGGCGCCGGTGGCGAGAAATCCAGCGGCCCCAGCCTCGAGTGGCGCGAATGGCCGGTGGAAAAGCGCCTGGAGCACTCCCTGGTCAAGGGCATCGACGAGTACGTGGTGGAGGACACCGAGGAGGCGCGCCAACGCGCCGAACTGCCCCTGCACGTGATCGAGGGCCCACTGATGGACGGCATGAACGTCGTCGGCGATCTGTTCGGGGCCGGCAAGATGTTCCTGCCCCAGGTGGTCAAGTCCGCCCGGGTGATGAAGAAGGCGGTGGCCCATCTGCTGCCCTACATGGAGGAAGAGAGCTGCCAGGTGCAGTCGGCCGGCAAGATCGTGATGGCGACGGTCAAGGGTGACGTCCACGACATCGGCAAGAACATCGTCGGCGTGGTCCTGCAGTGCAACGGTTTCGAGATCGTCGATCTCGGCGTGATGGTGCCGACGCAGAAGATCCTGGACACCGCCCGCGAGGAAAACGCGGACTTGATCGGCCTGTCGGGCCTGATCACCCCGTCGCTCGAGGAGATGACCAATGTCGCCGCCGAAATGCAGCGCCAGGGTTTCGAGATTCCGCTGATGATCGGCGGGGCGACCACCTCCAAGCTGCACACCGCACTCAAGATCAAGCCCTCCTACGACCAGCCGGTGATCCACGTGCTCGATGCCTCGCGCGCCGTGGGGGTGGCCAGCAAGCTGCTCGGTGCCGGCAAGCAGGCCTTCGTCGACACCGTGGAGGCCGAGTACGCCAAGGTGGTCGAGCGTCGCGTGGCCAACCAGAAGGAGGCCAAGCGCGTCTCCATCCAGCAGGCACGCGACAATCGCCAGCAGGTCGACTTTACGGGCTACACGCCGGTTCAACCGCGCCAGCCCGGCGTGCACGTGCTCGAGGACTATCCGCTCGAGGAACTCGTCGAGCGCATTGACTGGACCCCGTTTTTCCAGAGCTGGCAGTTGTTCGGCAAGTTTCCCGCGATCCTGGAAGACGAGAAGGTCGGCACCGAGGCGAGGAAGCTCTACGAGGACGGCCGGGCCATGCTCCGGCAGATCGTCGAGGAGAAGTGGCTCACCGCCCATGCGATATACGGTTTCTGGCCGGCGGCCTCGGTCGTGGACGACATTCGCCTGTTCACCGACGAGTCTCGCGAGGAGACGCTGACCACACTGCATCACATCCGCCAGCAGATGCCACGCAGCGGTGGCAAGCCCAACCAGTGCCTGTCCGACTTCGTGGCCCCGGCGGACAGCGGCATCAAGGACTGGGTCGGCGGTTTTGCCGTGACCACCGGCCACGGCATCGAACCCCACGTCAAGCGCTTCGAAGAGGCCAACGACGACTACCATGCCATCCTCCTCCAATCCCTCGCCGACCGGCTGGCCGAGGCCTTCGCCGAGTGCCTGCACGAGCGGGTACGCAAGGAGTACTGGGGTTACGCCCCGGACGAGAACCTGTCCAACGACGAGTTGATCGCCGAGAAATACCAGGGCATCCGCCCGGCCCCGGGCTATCCGGCCTGTCCGGATCACACGGAAAAGGGCACGCTCTGGGAACTCCTGGAGCCGGGACGAATCGGAATGGAACTGACCGACTCGTATGCCATGCACCCAGGCGCGGCGGTTTCCGGCTGGTACATGGCCCACCCGGAATCCCGTTACTTCGGCGTGGGCCGGATCGGCCCCGACCAGGTCGACGACTACGCCCGCCGCAAGGGCTGGAGTCGTGCCGAAGCCGAGAAATGGCTGGCACCCATCCTGGGCTACGAGCCGGACTGAGCCCCGTCAAGCGTCGCCGCTCATGCGGGAGTTGAGTTATTCCTCAGCCGGGCAGAGAATGACGGACACGCGACGGGCGACTCACACTCGAGCAAAAACGGCATCCAATGGATCGGAACGCACCCCTGAAAATTTTCGAGCAACCACTGAACGAACGGATTCGGGCCTGCCTGCGGCTCGACAACCTGTTCGCGCGCATTGACCACCATCTGCACAACCCGTCGCGCAACGACACCCTATGCACGGTGCTGCTGCTCCTCGAGGCAGCAGATGTGCTCTCGCGCATCGATATCAAGCGCGAGCTGATCAAGGAACTCGAGCGCCAGCAGGGTCGCCTGATGGGTGTGCCCGACTCGCCCGGAGTCGACCGCGAGAAACTGAACGCCCTGCTCGAGCAGCAGAATGGCTTGATCAAGGCGCTGCACGCCTACGCCAACCAGCCCGGCGCGCACCTCAAGAACCACGAACTGCTCAACGCGGTGCGCCAGCGCGCCTCCATCCCCGGGGCCCTGTGCGAGTTCGACACCCCCGGCCTGCACTACTGGCTGGGCCTGCCGGAAGAGGAACGCCGCAAGGACATCGACACCTGGCTGGCGCCGTTCGCCGATATCCGTGCCGCCAACGAGCTGGTCATTAGCCTGATCCGAAACAGCGTGGACACCATGTCGGTGGTAGCCGAGGAAGGCTTCCTTCAGCAGAGCATCGAGAGCGCATCGCCCTACCAGTTACTGCGAGTCATGCTCGACGAGGATACCGACGCCTATCCGGAAATCAGCGCCGGCAAGCATCGGTTCACCGTGCGCTTCATGACCCTGGATCGCGAGAACGGGCATCCACGCCAAATCCACGAGAACATCGAATTCCGGTTGGCCCTGTGCCGCCTGTGATTGGCTAGCACGAACACCTTCAGGACGAGAATCAGGCAATCCCATGACGCTTTCCACGCGCCCCGCCAGCAAGAACAGCGCCCCGGCGCTCGACATCGACCAGCAGCCGCTCGAGATCACCCATGTGCGGCTACACGAAACCCATCTGCTCAAGCTGACCCGCACCCTGAGCGAACGCTTTGGCAACCCGGGGGTCAGCGACGACCGCCAACCCTGCGTGATCGACCTGTCCGCGATCGAGGACAGCGGCAAATGGATCGACTTCCCGGCGCTGGTCAGCCTGTTGCGCAACTACCGTCTCGAGCCGGTGGGCGTGGTCCATGGCAATGAGCAACAGAAGACCCAGGCCCGCGGGGCTGGCTTGCCGATGTTCAGCGGGCAGACGGCCACAGCCGCATCCGCGCCGACCCGCCCCCCCGCAGAGCCGGCGCCACGAGCCGAACCTGAGCCGACACCCCAGCCCGAAGCCCCGCCTGCTGCACCCGTCGCACCGATGGTGCTCCGTCATCCCGTACGCTCGGGCACCGAGCTCTATGCCCACGGCCAAGACATGGTGGTGATGAACACCGTGGGCGCCGGGGCACGGGTGGTCGCCGATGGCTCGATCTACATCCACGGCACACTCAAGGGTACGGCGGCGGCCGGGGCCAACGGGATGGCCGATGCGCGTATTTTCTGCGAGCAATTCGAACCGGAGATCATCGCCATCTGCGGCACTTTTCTCGACGGCGAGCAACTCGCCCGCCACCCGGCCTGGGGCAAGCGGGTCCTGGTCGAGCTCGAGGACGGCCAACTGATGGTTCACAGTTTCGACTGAATCATCATCGAGTAATCAAGCGATCGTTGGGAATGCCGGCGCTTTGTGGCAAAGTCCGGCCCACCAAACAACCGCAGCCCCGCGGGCAGGAGCCCGTCGGGTGAGACAAGCGTCAACACTCTTTCGCGATTAGGGAGACAATCCGTGTCCAAAGTCCTGGTGGTAACCTCCGGCAAGGGTGGCGTTGGCAAGACGACGACCAGCGCCGCCATTTCAAGCGGCCTGGCCATGGCCGGCAAGAAAACCGTGGTCATCGACTTCGACGTCGGCCTGCGCAATCTGGACCTGATCATGGGGGTCGAGCGCCGCGTCGTCTACGACATCGTTAACGTAATCCAGGGCGAGGCCGGGCTCAACCAGGCCCTGATCCGCCACAAGGAAGTCGACAATCTCTACGTCCTGCCTGCCTCGCAGACCAAGGACAAGGACGCACTCACGGAAGAAGGCGTCGGTGAAGTCCTCGACAAGCTCAAGGAAGAAGGCTTCGACTACGTCGTCTGCGACTCGCCGGCCGGTATCGAACGCGGTGCGCAATTGGCGATGTACTACGCCGACGAGGCCATCGTCGTCTCCAACCCCGAGATCTCCTCGGTGCGCGATTCAGACCGGATGCTGGGCATCTTGGCGAGCAAGTCGCGCCGGGCCAAGGATGGCGAGACCGCCATTCGCGAGCACCTGCTGATAACCCGTTATGCACCGGCACGGGTCGGTACCGGGGACATGCTCTCGGTGGAGGACATGCTTGAAATCCTGGCGGTGCCGCTACTGGGCGTCATCCCGGAATCCGGCGCCGTGCTCCAGGCCTCCAATGCCGGGCGCCCCGTGATTCTGGACGAAAACACTGACGCGGGTCAGGCCTATGCCGACGCCGTGGCACGACTGCTGGGCGAAGATCGCCCGATGCGTTTCATCGAGACAGAAAAGAAGTCCCTCCTGGGTCGTCTTTTCAGCCGGAGTTAAGCCATGGGACTGCTGGATATCTTTCGTTCCCGTCCGCAGGGACCCTCCGCCAAGATGGCCAAGGAGCGCCTGCAGATCCTGATCGCGCACGAGCGCGCCACGGGCCAGCACGGGGCACCACACTACCTGCCGGCAATGCAGCAGGAGATCCTCGAGGTGATCCGTAAGTACGTCCATGTCGAGGACGATGCGGTGAAGTTCGAGGTCGAGCACAACGAACAGTTCGAGTTGTTCGAGCTCAACATCACCTTGCCGGAAAAGGGGGAGGCCTCTCGCCAGGCGGACTGACCCCCGTCCTGTCGACCGGTTGGCGCCACGCCCGACCGCGCCAATCCGCGGCCCCGCTTGCCACTCCGGTTATGGGCACAGAAAAACATCTGTTAGCACGAATGCGCATTCACCTCTAAGGTGCCGTTTTCTCCGATAAAACGGTGCTTCGGCGATGACTGACGACCTATCCAGCCTCTGGGCTGCCTTCTTCGATCCCCTCTGGACGCCGGTACTGGTCGGTGCGCTTATTGCGCTACTCGCTTTCGCCCAGCGCTGGCTTGTCGACCAGCCACTATCCTGCTCGACCGGTTTTGCCTGCCTGGCCCAACGTGCCAGGCCCGGAAAACGGCGCGACCGCGAGAGCGACTGGCGA